>JANYFP010000161.1 GCA_025362555.1 Verrucomicrobiota bacterium | reverse complement strand
ATACGGTGCGACTCAAGGCGTTCGCGATTGATCGCGATGAAATCACTAACGCGCAGTATCGGAAATTTCTCGCGGACGTGACGAAGAGCGGTGACGCCGCCTACGCCCATCCGAGCCAGCCGAAAGGCAAGGACCACACGCCGCGTTATTGGAAAGAATTTAATCCGCTCCTAAAAGACCCGAAGTTCACGCGACTCGCGCAATTTACTCCGATGACGTTTACTGAGCCCAACACGCCAGTTGTCGGCGTTGACTGGTTTGATGCCTACGCCTATGCGAAATGGGCGGGCAAGCGTTTGCCGACCGAGGCCGAGTGGGAACTTGCCGCGCGTGGTACCGACGGCCGCCGCTGGCCGTGGGGTAATGAGTGGCAATGGGGCCTCTGCAACATCATCGGGGAAAAGCTTGGCGCCGATGTCCGTGCGAAAGGGAAGGAAAAAGATGGCTACATATATCCGGCTCCAGTCGGAACCTACCCGGCGGGCCGCAGTCCGTTTGGCTGCGATGACATGGCTGGAAATGCCGCCGAGTGGGTCGCAGATTGGTACGCGGTTGATGCGTACAAAATGGATTCGACCGAGAATCCACGTGGCCCCGCTGTCGGCACCGAGCACGTCGTGCGCGGCGGCAGTTCACAAAATCTTCCGAGCAACGTCCGGTGTGCGATCCGCGGCCACCGCGAGCCGGATTTCAAAACATTCATCCTCGGTTTCCGCTGTGCGAAGGATCAATAACATGAAATTTCCGCTACAGTTTCTCTTCGGTTCGACGCTTTGTGGGCGGGGTGGCCTCACCCCGCCCACAAAGAAAGACTCGATTCGAATCTTCATCCGGAATTGTTGCGGAAGTGGATTCATTGCAGGTCTGCTCCTCTATGGATCGATCGTGCGCGCGGATGGAGCGACGCCACCTCCAGGCATGGTGTTTGTCCCGGCGGGCGAATTCCTGATGGGCTCCGACGAGGGTAACTTCGACGAACGTCCGGCGCATCGCGTTCAACTTTCCGCGTACTTCATCGACAAGCATGAAGTCACCATCGCCGACTATAACGCGTTTGTCCGCGCGACTGATGCGTTTGACGCGATTGAGGGACCGTGGTTTCGGGTATCGACCGAGGCCTGCGTCGGCTTATTCGCGCGCTACGAGAAACGCTACGGCGTTACGTTCGCCAATTTTATTCCAGCGCAACTGAGCGACAAAACTGCGGCGGAACGGCTCACGCTCGACGCGCTGCATTGGAAGGCGGCGGTGGCGGCGTTGCGGGTTTTGCTGGGCAAGGACCGGGCTCTCGCGGATCACTCCGCCGCAACTGTCGTCGCGTCTCCCGTGGTGCAGGCCCTCATCCAAGCCGAGGCACGGCTGCCGATCAGTTTTGTCACCTGGCGAGACGCTGTTGGTTATGCGCGCTGGACCAGCAAGCGCCTTCCGACGGAGGCGGAATGGGAGAAGGCCGCACGTGGTACGGATGGCCGGGTTTATCCGTGGGGGCCGGATTGGGATCCTACCAAAGCCCGCGCTGGGCTAGAGGTCGACGCGGGGCCAACGGTCGTTGGGAGCTTTCCGCAAGGTGCCAGTCCGTACGGTTGTCTCGATATGGCGGGCAACGTCTGGGAGTGGTGCGAGGATTGGTTCGGCGAATATTATTATCAGGAGTGTCCGGACGGTACGATTGATCCGAAGGGGCCAAAAGGTTTGGCCAATGGTGAGCTACCGAAACAGGATCCGAGTGCGCATTATCTGCAAAATGCCGCGAAGCAGGGCCGCGAAACCGACACGCGCAAGATTGTGCGGGGCGGCTGTTGGGCGGCGGGCGCCGGGATGATCGGTCAGACCGAATTTAATAACCGGTGCGCGCGGCGGCTGTGGTCGAATCCCGATTACTGGTCGGAAGACACCGGGTTTCGCTGCGCGAAGGACGCTCCATGAAAAACCGAATCTTCAACTTCAGGCCGGTCGTGCCCATTCTCGGCGTCGGCGTCGCGTTTTTCCTCATCGGTTGTGGCAATTCCGCGCAGCAGCAAGCGTATGAGCAGGCCACGAAAGCGGAGCAGCAGCTATCGATGGAAAACGCGTCCGCCATTGTCGCGGAATATCAGCGAGTGATCGCGCTGCAGCCCGGTTCCGAATGGGCCAGGCAAGCCCAGGCGCGCATCACGACAGTGGAGATCCGGATCAAGGCGGAGGAGCTGCATAAATCGGTGTTTCAAGAACACGGCGTCGACTGAATCATTTTTTTGCGTTCACCCGTTAAATTATGCGCCGGCAAATTATACCGATAATTAAATTGTGGGCGGGGTGCCTTCACCCCGTTTTGGGAGCCGTGCCTCGCGGGGTGAGG
>JANYFP010000150.1 GCA_025362555.1 Verrucomicrobiota bacterium | reverse complement strand
ATCGAGGAGGAACGCATGAGTCCGGTGTTCTGTTTTATTCTCAACAGGTGCCATACCCCGAAGCTTGTCGCGGACCGTGAGTAGAGCTGAACGGCTTCCGCTTGGTTCGATGTGGGCGGGGTGCCTTTGCCGGGCGAGCTCCGTCGCGGCTGAGGTCGCCCAGCAAAGGCACCTTGTCCCCAAAATCCGCCAGTTGGATTTTTACTGGGGGCGCTCTGGGGATCTTTTCCGGGGTATGGGTTTTCGTCGGACACTGAGCGAAAAAAGCGGGCCGGCTTTTGGCCGGCCCGCGAGAGTGACAAGCCTGTGCTCGTCACGAGTTCATTATTTAACCTGACCCTAAAAGCGGCCTTGGATACCGAACGTCCAGTTCGAGCCGTAATTTTCATAGCGATAGAGCACGTCGGGATTGCCCGGACTGATTTCCATGATGCGATGGGACTGCTCGAAAACGTTACGGGCGGCGAAATAAAAGCTGAGGCGTTCAGTGAGTCGGATGCTGCCACTCAGATCGCATTTGGTGTTAGCTTTCTGATAGCGGTTGATGTTGTTGAGCCAAGGACCGGAGTCGTCCGACCAAATGGCGCTGAAGCTGAAGGAGAACCGGTTCAGTTTGTAGCCCAGAGTGGCTTTGACGGAGTTCGGGATCACGCCACCGATGAAGACGCCTGGCTGGGTATCGATATCGACGCGGGTGTAGGAAGCCCCGAGTGAGGTGCCTTGGAACAGCCGCGGCAGGAAGGAAAGATATTGTTGATAGGAAAATTCCTCGGTGTTCCATGTCACGGGCGCCGTGGCGTTGGTGAAGCTCTGGAATTCGTAGCTTGCGAGGTCGGGATCGGTGTTGCCGTATTGTTCGGCCGTCAATCGCTGGCCAAGGGTTTGATTTTTCGTCTTCGTGCGAGTCGCGACAACCTGCACGTTGTTAATGCCGCTGCTGCCGAAGAAATAGCTGAGTGAAGCCGCGATTTTCTCCGAGCGCTCGGGCAAAAGATTGGGGTTGGGCGTGGTGACAACCAAGTTGTCATCATCAATCTGACGGGTGCCTGAGATGTTGGAGATATTGGGGCGTCGGATGGTTTTGCCCCAGCCGAGATCGGCGAGCAGATTTGGAGTAATGGTATATTTCGCCGTCATGCTGGGGAAGAGGTCGCCGTAGTCGCCATGGCGGGCAATTCGCGGCTGCGAATATTTGTAGACGAGGGCGGAAACACTGTTGGGTGTTTTGGTGGCGGTCATCGGGTAGCCCGCTGCGGCGACATCCTGGTTTGAGTAGGGGTTGATTTCGGTTGAATCGATGTCGGTCAATTCATAGCGAAATCCGCCTTGGAGCTGCAATTTCGAGATCCGCGTATTCGCCATCAGGTAGCCGGCGGTAATGGTCTCGGCAATGTCGTAGGTCGGATTATTTAGGTACATGCCGGACTCGTAGTTGGCGAGAGTCATGCCCGAACTGCCGGCGACGGTGGCGCTGGACGGAAGCGTGCGAACAAAATATTCCGGGTTGGAATGAAACAGGGTGCCGAGCACATCGCGATTCGGGAATGGCGGTGCGCCCGCACCATTGAGTGACGTAAACTGGACCTGGGGTTGGTTGCTTCCCTGATAGATTACGAATCCCGTCGGATAATTGGCGAACGAGCCCGTGGTTCCGCCGCCCGGTCCGATGTATTGCCATTGATCGTAGCCTCTCGTGTCGTGGGCGTCCTGGTGGTCCTGCGTCCGTTTTGCCCCAAGTTGGATGAAGGTGGGGAGTTTGAACGGCAGCACATATTTGAAATCAAAATCGGCGGATTTGAGATCGATCGTGTTCTGGCGATTATCGTCGGTGATGCGGGGATTTTTCTGCTGCGAGAGATCGGTCCAGTCGGCCCCGCCGGTCTGGGTTATCTTCCAATCCGCGCCGTCAGAGCTCGACCGTGCCGCGGTGAAACCGACGCCCGTGACCGCGTTCGTGTTGCTGTTGCCCACCGTACCTTTCGCCAGATTGTCATAGTCATTGCGTGAGTGGGACGAGGTGACGGAACCGTTCACGGTCATGGGGCCTTTGCGGTATTCGAAGCTGGGCGACAAGGTGAGGGTGTTGGTGAATTTGTCGCCGTTGCCGCCGCCGAAAACGATGCTGCCGCCGGTGGCAGTCGCGGTGCCATAGGTGAGAACGCCGTCACCCGGCTCGGTGACGCGAGTGCCGCCGGCCGTCATGGTGACCTGGCGATTGTAGAACTGTCCATGATAGCGGGCGAACAGGGTGGTCAGCGATAGCGTAAGCTCAGGTGTGGCCTTGAAATCAAAGGTCGCCCCAATGCTGCCTCGCTCGGTCCACTTGGGTCCGTCCTTGAGCAGAACCGACGTCAGGACTTGCGGACGGGAATCAGTTGCGGTTGGCGTACGGTTATAGTTGTGGTCGACGCGATACTGCTCGTTGTAGAGATTCGATTCCTGGATGCTGAGCACAATTCCGAGGCGGTTATTAAAGAAAACATCGGAGTACCCTAACGTAAAGTTCGGCTTGTATTTGTGGCCGCTGCTGTCGTCCGGACCGGGCGTGCGCCGAAGCGTGAATTCCTGGGAATTGAGGACGGTGCCGACCGTGAAATTAATGTGGCGTCCCTTCAGGTCGAAGGCGCGTTTGGTTATCAGGTTGATGTTGCCGGCTGGAGCGTCGGCATTCATCGAGGCGGGAGTCACGCGGTTGATCTCGATCGATTCGATGCTGTTGATCGAAATCGAATCGAATCCGAAGGAGCGATTGGCCGTGCCGGCGGGCGAGTTCTCAAACCCGACGTATTGCCCGAAGGAGTCGGCGCTCGCGATGCTCTTGCCGTCGAGGGTGACGCTGGCGTACTCCGAACTCATG
>JANYFP010000135.1 GCA_025362555.1 Verrucomicrobiota bacterium | reverse complement strand
TACGTCGACACCGCGAACACGTCCCACTCCAGCGGAGAACGAAAATTCTGCCAGATGCCGTTCGAGTTCGGGAACGGGAAAAGATAACCAGGCATCACGGCAAACCAGATACGGCCGACGTGGAAAACCGGGAAGATTGCTGCGCAAACGACGGCGAAGATCGTCATGGCTTCCGCCGGACGATTGATCGACGTGCGCCATTTCTGACGGAGCAAACAGAGAATGGCGGAGATCAAAGTACCGGCGTGGCCGATACCGATCCAGAACACGAAGTTGACGATGTCCCACGCCCAGTTGACCGGATTCGCGTGACCCCAGACGCCAACGCCCGTCGACACGAGATAGATCAAACCGGCTACGGTGAACGACGCGACAAACGCAGCGGCGCCGAAGCACCACCACCACCACACCGGGGTTTTGCCTTCGACGATCCCGCAGATCTTTTCCGTGATCCAGTGGAAGTCGCGATGGTGCGCGACCAATTCGGCGCGGGGAATAATCGCGGGACGAACCTCAGAGAGAATCGCCGGCGCGTCGTGATCGATAGAGTGGGAACTCATTAGCTGTGCCCTCCGTGTTCCGCTTCGTGCTTCTCAGCCTCGGGGCCGTGATGAGCGCCGTGCTCGGAGGAGTGGCCGTTCTTCTTGTTATACTCCACGCGACTGAGCGGGAGTGCGCCGTAATCGGGCATGAGTGGGTTCGGGTTGCGCAATTTACCGAGATAGGTCGTGCGTGGGCGAATATTGAGATAACCGAGCACCGCATACGTACGGTCCTGTGATTTCGCGAGGGAAACGGTGCTGGCCTCATCCTTGATATTGCCGAAGACAATCGCGTCGACCGGGCAAACCTGTTGGCAAGCCGTCTTGATCGTACCATCCGGCACTTGGACGTCGCCACTGGCACCGGCTTTACGCTTCTGGCCGATCTTGGCCTGCTGAATGCGTTGGACGCAGTAGGTGCACTTTTCCATGACACCGCGCATGCGCACGGTGACATCGGGATTCTTCACCATCTTCACCAACTCCGGCATTTCTTTCTGCGTGCCGAGCGGGCCCATGTAGAGCTGATCGGTTGCACGTTTGTTGAAATCGAAGAAATTAAAACGGCGGACCTTATACGGACAATTGTTCGCGCAATAACGGGTACCGATGCAACGGTTGTACGCCATGACGTTGATGCCTTCATCGTCGTGCACGGTGGCATTGACCGGGCACACGGTCTCGCACGGGGCGAGTTCGCAGTGTTGGCAGGTCATCGGCTGCATCGAAACTTGGGGATCCTCAGGGAGAATCTTATTTCCTTCCGCACCGAAAGCCTCGGCGTCAGCCTGGCCGTCGGAGTAATAACGATCGAGGCGGATCCAATGCATTTCACGGCCGCGAGCCACCTGCTCTTTGCCGACGATTGGAATATTATTCTCCGCTTGGCAGGCGACCACGCAAGCGTTGCAACCGATGCAAGTGTTCAGATCGATCGACATGCCCCATTGGTGCACACCATCGAACTTCGATTTATCACCGCTCAGGTCAGGCGTCTCGTAAAGAGAATTACCGCGCGGAGTCGTCGAAGCGCGTAACGCTGTGAGACGGATGCGCTCCTGTTGCGGGAGCTTGGCAAATTGTTCGGGAGTGAGATCGCCGTAAATCGCGGGCGAGTGTCCTTCCATGCCGATTGAAGCAACGAAGCCCGGATTCTCTTTATAACCCTGCTCGCCCTCGTAATTAGCCTCGCGCACGATGTCGCGGCCTTCCATCGACCAGTGTTCCTGGGTGTTGGCGAGCTTCATGCGATCGCCCGTATTGCGCAGTTTCGCACCGCTGGCGAAACCGAAGGTGTCGCTCGTGCGGACCGTGTAGGCGTTGAAGCCGGCGTCGGTGCCGATATGACCGGATTTCGTGCGGCCATAACCGAGCGGAAGCACGATGGTGTAATTCGAAAGACCGGGCTGAATGTGCATCGGCCCGCGGACGGTGCGACCGTTGATCGTCACTTCGCCGATGAAGGCATTTTCCTGACCGGCGACAAATTCGGCTTCTTCTTTGCGCGCGACCTGCAGCAAGCTGCCCTTGGGAGCGATGCCGAGCTCGTTGGCGAGACGCGGGCTGACCAAAATTGCATTGTCCCACGAAATTTTCGTCATCGGGTCCGGACATTCCTGGAGCCAACCGTTGTTGGCAAAACGTCCATCGTCCAACTTGTCGGTGACGAAACGCACCTCGAGATTATCCTTCGAAAGAGCGACCAGGGCGGAGCTGGACGCGAAGACGGAACGGGCACGGTCAGCGTCGAAAGAGACGTTGACCGATTTAAATGCCGAGCCTTCGAGCAGACCGTCGTGCAGGAATTTCTCAAAGCCCTTTTGATCGCGGTCGATCGTCGTGAAAACCTGGCCGTAAGCCTCAGGTTTTTCTTCGCCGGCGACCCGGGCGAGCAACTCAACTTCCATCAAACCGTTGAACAACGGCATGATCATCGGTTGAACCGGGACGATCGTACCATCAGCAGTGCGGGCATCACCCCATGACTCGAGATAATGCGTCGCGGCGAGATGCGTGCCGGCCAGCGCGGAAGTCTCGTCGTTGTAATAACCGTAGCGGATGACATCCGGCACGGACTTCAACAATGCAGCAAAATCGAGATCAGCGGGCGCGTTGTAAACGGGATTGCCGTTAACGATAATCAGCGTCTTGACGGAGCCGGCTTTGATGGCCGTGGCCAGAGCGGAAATCGTGGTCGCGGCGGAGGATTCGATTTCGACGAAATCAACGGTCTTGCCGATATTGCCGAGCTTGGCGTTAATCGCATTGACCAAGACGTGAACGGCCACGGGCTGTTGAGCGCCGGCGATGACAACGGATTCACCACCGTGCTCGATCAAATCGTTCGCACACTCTTCGATCCACTTGTCTTTATTCGGAAAATCAAGGCCCTGGGCGAGTGACGCGTAGGCATCGGTCGCCAGCACTTTGTTCGCTAGGGCGGCGGTCAATGCGAGAATATGGCTGCTGGCGATGCGCAGACGATGGTCGGCCATGCTGCCGGTAATCGTGAAGCTGCTCTCGGCCACGTAGAGCCGGTTCATCGGATCTTCTTTCTTCGTCACGCGACGGGCCTTCGCAAAATCGCGGGCGTAATACAGCGCGCCGGCTTCGGCGTGGAAAAAATCGGCGTCGAGACTGACGATGCGCTTGGCCTTCGCGAAGCGGTAAACTGGCTTCACATTTTTGCCAAACGAAGCCTGGGCCGCAGCAATCGGCGGCTCGTCCTGCACGGGCTCGAACTCCGCCCAAATGGCACGGGGAAACTTTTTCTTCAACTTTGCCACGAGGCGGGCACGCGTCGGGGAAGCAGATTCGTCAGCGAGAAACGCCAAGCCTTCGCCGTTGCCGGCATAGGACTTGTTGATGGCCGCGAGCAGATCGTTGACCTGGCCGGCATTGAGCGTGTTGCCACCCTTCGTGTGTACCATCGCGCGCTCGGGATCATAAAGATCGAGGACGGAAGCCTGCGCGAGCAATGTGCTGGCACCACCGTGCGGGGCGTAGCTGGGATTGCCTTCGATCTTGGTCGGACGGCCCTGATGGGTCTCGGCCAGGAGCGGAATCGCTGATTTGCGCAGCGGCATCGCCGTGGCAAAATAAAGGGGAAGACCGGGAACGGTGTACTCGACGGATTGACCGTAAGGTAAAATGTGTGCTTCCGGCCGACGGCAGCCGGCGAGACCGAGTCCGCCCAAGGCGAACGACGCGGCCATGAGCTTCATGAACTGACGGCGGTCAACGCCCTCGATGCTTGAGGCACCCTCGGGGAATTCGCGGGCCATGTGCTCGCGGAAACCGGGCGTGTCGGCGAGTTCGTCGAGGCTGCGCCAGTATTTCGGGCCGGCTAGCTCGCGTTGCGCAGGGGCGGAATGATCAAATTTGCGTTTCATCAGCGATGGCAGCCGGAGCAGCTTTGCGGCGGTTTGACCTTCCAGTCATGAACAAAAGTCTTGGCCTGTTCGAGTTTGCCTTGGTCGGCGAGAGTTTGGGAATCCAAATTATAAACATCCTTCGGGTCACGGATGCGCTGTTCGGGATTGCGATGGCAATCCAAGCAGAAGCTCATGCTGTGCGACTTGGCGTGATAAACGGTGGTCATCTCGTTCACCTTGCCGTGACACTCGACGCAACTGACGCCGCGGGTCACGTGCACCGAGTGATTGAAATAAACATAGTCAGGCGCCTGATGAATCTTAACCCAAGGCACCGGATCACCTGATTTGTAGCTCTCGCGCACGACTTCGAGCAAGGGGCTCGTAGTCTTGATGACGCTGTGGCAATTCATGCAGGTCTGCGCCGCCGGAATGCTGGAGGTCGCGGATTTTTCCACAGAAGCGTGGCAATAGCGGCAGTCGATACCCAACTGGCCGGCGTGCAGACTGTGCTCGAACGGCACCGGTTGCACCGGCTGATAACCGACGCGCAGGTAGGCGGGGGTCGCGTAATACGTGATGCCTGCTGCCGCGACACCTCCGAGGACAAAGAGGAATATCACGATCTGCAGCGGCAGAGCGTTGGCTGATTTAGGGAAAATCTTCGACATGGTGACCGGCTAAATGGGTGTTACGCGCCACGAGAGCACTTAGTAACTTCCTTCCTTGCGCGATACCGCGCGTTGCTCCGAACGAACTGTTACCGCAGGCGCAGTTTCAGACTGGGCAGCGGACGCACCAAATTTTGCCAGCAGCGTGGGAACGACTCCCAAACCGAGGATAAGGCCGCCAAGCTTGGCGAAGAAAGATTTGCGCGAACAATTCGGACTCACTGTGTGTGTGCGGTTCAATTTCGGCACAAAACAAAGAAGGCATTACACCAATGTAAAACAAAATTTAGAAAGAGTGAGTGGATCGGTCTATTTTTAGTACGCTGGACGCCTCACTTAGCTGCTAATGAGTGGCGTTTACCCGGTAGCGACTCTCCCCGTAGGCAGCGTGCTTGCACGCGCTCTACCCACGTAGTTCGCCACCCGGAGCGCGAGCGAGAGGATATTAAATGATAGTGTAGCCGACAATTTGTGGAGGGCCGCTGCTTGCGGCGGCCTCGCTGGGCGGGGTTGTGTCTGGGTTCGCACGTCTAGGCCGTCGCAAGCAACGGCCCTACATCGAAACGCAGCGGCTATTGTTTTATTGAAAACGCTCTAGCTCGCTGGCCTGCCTTTCACGGGCTCCGCCCCTCTCAACTGACGACCCAAAAAAACGGCAAAACGAAACGTAAAATCACACGAACAATCCGTCGCGCATCGGCTTGGTGACGTCGCAACGAGTGGCGATGTCGGGATTGTGGGTCACCAAAACCACCGCTTGGCCATTTTCCTTGGCCAGCTTCGTCAAAAGATCGAACACCAAGCCGGAATTCGTGACGTCCAGATTGCCCGTGGGTTCGTCAGCCAGAATAATCGCCGGCTGATTAGCCAGGGCCCGGGCCACAGCCACGCGCTGTTGTTCGCCGCCGGAGAGTTGCGTGGCCAGGCGGTGCGTTTTATTTCCCAGCCCCACATCCGCCAAGAGCAGCCGGGCACGCTCGGCCATTTGCTCTTCGCTCAAACGACCCAGCTTGCGCATCGGCATCATGACATTATCGAGCGCCGAAAATTCCTGCATGAGAAAGTGAAACTGGAAAACGAAACCGATGTGCTCGCAGCGCGCGGCGGTGCGATCCGAATCGCTGCTGTTCGACATGAGTTGATCGCTGATCCAGATCGAACCGTCATTGGGCTGATCGAGCAAACCGAGCAGGTAAAGCAGCGTGCTTTTGCCGCAACCGGACGGGCCAACAATGGCCGTCACTTCACCACGGCGCGCCTCAAAAGAGACGCCGCGCAACACGTGCACCCTGCCCTCGCCTTCACCGAGGTAGCGGTGAAGATTTTCGCAACGAAGCGCGAGTTTCGAGTCGTACTGGGCCATGGCGCTCATTGCGAAGTCCCCCGGATGATTTCGCCCGGTTCAAGCCGCGCGGCGCGGCGCGCCGGGATAACTGCAGCGGTCATCACGACCACAGTAGCGCTAATGGTCGCGACGATATAATGGGACCACGCCCAGTAAACTTGGAAAGTGCTGGCGGTGAAAATTCCCGTAATCTTGATCGGCCACTTGGAAACTCCATAGGTGACCGCAGCGCCGAACGCCCAGCCGCCGACGGTGCCGACCACGAGCACGATCGCGCCCAGCCAGAGGAAAATCCGCGAGATATCGCGACGCGTATAACCCATGGAACGCAGAATCGCGATCTCCTTGGTCTTCTCAATCACCAGCATCGCGAGGGTGTTGAACATGCCGAGGCCGGAGATGAGAATAATCGTCGAGACGGTGAGTGCGGCGGAAATTTGCAGAGCCTTGAAAGCGTTCAGCCAACTCACCTCCCGTTCCTGCCAGCTTTTCGCACCATGGCGGAGGACCTCTTCCATTTGCGCGGCGTCCTCGGGGGCGCGATCGCGGTCAAACAGCGCAACTTGCAGAAACGAGGCACCACTCGTTTTCTTGAGCAACGACCGCGCTTCGCCGAGATGCATATAAATTCGCACCTTATCGATGTCACCCACGCCGGTTTCGTAAAGGGCGGAAACGCGATAGCGACGGCGTTCGACGCCCGCCTGCAAAATCAAGGAATCACCGGGCTTCACCTGCAAACGCTCGGCGAGCACCTTGCCGACCAGCAAGCCCTGCGGGGTGGTGCGAAAATCTTCCAACGTACCGGCATCGCGCACAATTTGTGACCCCAAATCAGAGACCGCCAAATGATCATTCAAGATGATGCCGTAAACTTTGGCGGAGTCGTTCTTGAAGGAGCTGTCAGCGACGACTCCTCCTTCCAGCACAGTGGAAACGCCGGAAACATTTCTGAACTTATACAATGCTTCGGTCAGCAGAGCCGGATCTTCGACGCCCTCGATATATTTGCGCGCCGACCGATCTCCGGCGACCTGGAATTTACTGGCATCCTTATCGTGGCCGCCCGCGACCATGATGAATTGTGTGTCCTGAAATTTATCCTCGATACGGATGGCCCCGTTGGTCCCCAAAATGGTTTTAATGAAGAACTGTTCGAAGCCGCTCGTCTGGGCCTGGGTGACAATAAAAAAACCGATGCCAAAAACGATGCCCGCCAGGCTCATCAACATGGAGCGCTTGCGCGCCGTCAGGAAGCGAAAGGCAATGCGGAGATTAGTCGACGTGGCCACGGGCGCAGGTCCGGGGAGCGTTAGTTCGGCAACACCTGAGTGCGCACGCGTTCACCTTCACGAAAGCGGTCCTGTTGCTCCGCGATCACGAGATCACCGATATTTAAGCCCGAGGTAATCTCGACCAAATTCAAACTCTCATAGCCCTTCACGACCTTGCGCAAAACAACCTTGCTGCCGTCGACGACGTAAACGAATTCGCCGACCAGGGCGCGGCGAGGAATCAGCAGCGCGTTGTCGCGCTCGGCGATGATGATCGTGACCTCGCCCGTGATGCCCGGGACGAGCACGCGGCCTTCCGGCAGGGTGACATCCAGATAAATCGAATAACGCTGGGTGGTTGGGTCAGCCGAAGGCAGCACTTTGGAAATCACCGCTGGATAGTGATCCTGACCGAAGGTTAGAAACCGGACGGTGGCCCTCTGCCCCTTTTGCACGGCAGCGAAATTTTCCTCGCTCAACTTGCCTTCGATCGTGCGGCCGACGGCGATGTAAGTGGCGATCGCTGTGTTGCTGTTAATGAGATCGCCGACCCGCGCGATGACGGTGGTCACCTGGCCGTCCGACGGAGCGGTGATCGTCATTTTTGATTTTTCCAGTTCCTTGGCGCGAAGACTGTTTTCCCAATTCGCGAGGAGGAGACGATTGTTGGTCTCATCCAATTCCATGCGTTGTTCCAACTGCTGGTGGGTGCGCTGAGCCTTGGCGAATTCACCGGCGGGATAAGAACCCGCCTTGGTCTGCCGCTCGAGATTATCCAAAGTATCCTTGGAATTCAGCACATCGGGACGAAGGGTTGAACCGAGCTCCACTTTTTTCTTAGCGGCCGTAATTTCGTTTTTGATGCGTTCGATTTCGAGATCGACGTCGCCGGTATCGATTTGGACCAGGACGTCATTTTTAAACACGCGTTTGCCAATTTCGACGTCGCTGGATTTCACGCGACCGGCGACGGCGCTTTTGAGTTCGCGGTCGAATTCCGCCTTAACCTCAACCGTGCCGGGGACGGAACGGATGGATTTGCCCTTCGTGACCGGCACAACAAAGGCGACGGGCCGCGTGACGTAGGACACACCAAAATAAGCCAGCAATACAATGCCAGCGACTACGGCCAAACGGAGCGGCCAATTGGCGGAAGCAACTTTGGAATTACTCATTTGTCGGTAATGTTGGCCAACACGGGATCATTAACCACCGTGCCGAGGAAATCCCCCACTTTAGTCAAATAGTCGCTCCGAGCAGTGCTGGCGTTGATTTCCGCATCGAAAACATTGAGCTGCATCTGGCTGACCTCAGCATCAGATTTTACTCCCCGACGGAATTCATCACGGACGGTGACGAGATAACCGGCGCTTGAGACCAGCAAACGATCATAGATGGACATATTCCGCGCGGCGAAATTAATCAGCTTCACCTGAGTTTGGGCATCTTGGGCGAGTCGCTCGGATATCTGGCGATAGTCATTTTCCAACTGGCGCCGGTGGGCCAAGGTGCTCCGGACCACCGCTCCGGAGTAGAAGCCGTCAAAGATAGCCCAATTCACCGCGAGGCCGCCATAGACGGAAGCGACCGAATAATCCAATCCCTTTCCGTACAAATTATTCTGCTGATCCTGCGACATACCTATATTTGCGTTTACTTTCGGCCAGAGGCGCTTCTTCGCGTTCGCGTAGTTAAGGTTTTCGATCTTGAGCTGCTGACGGAGCGTGGAAGCCTCAATCGACGGCGGGTCTTTTTGAGTTAAAAAACCAGCCAGCATTTGACCAATAGGTGCGTCGTCATAGGCAACTGTGGGAACCGAATCAGGGATCGCTTCGTTGGGCAGCGCAGCCAGCCCCGCGAGGCGGGTGAACGAAGCGACGGCGTTGGCGAAATCAAATTCAGTCCGTTCCACGGCGATCTGTCCCTGTTCCGAAGCGAGTCGAGCCGTGAAAATTTGCGCGTCCGATATTTCCTTTTTCAGCAACCGGTCTTCCTGCTGTTTCAATTGGCTGTTGGTGTATTCCAAATAAAACCGTGCGCGTTTGAGTGTGAGTTTTTGCAGGATGAGGTGCAGGTAGCTGGCCCGCAATTCTTGAACCAGTTGACGGTAACCGTCTTTATACTGGCCCTTGGCAATCATTTGCTGAATGGCGCCGATTTGATCGAGATTACGCAACACTCCCCACTGAAATACAGGTTGCGAAAGGGTCACGCTGTAGGGCGTCTTTGTCAGTGAATACGTATTGGACGAATTTGAGCCGGGGTTTGCTCCTGAATAGAGGTATTTGGTCGTGTCGTTTGATTTAATATAACTGTAGCTGGCATTAACGGACGGGAGCAGATTCGCCCGCGCTTGGATTCGGCTATTTTCGGCAATCTCGAGATCCAGCGCACGATTGAGCATCCGAGGAGATTGTTGGACGGCCGATTTTAGAATGCTGTCCAATTGCGGAAAGATATTTTCCGGCAGAACCACCTCGTTAGCCCCCGGCGCAGCCCAAACACTTACGATCATAAAAGGCACGGCTAGGAACGATCTACAGAATTTCATAGGGTGCTGGACAGCGCGCCGCAAAGAGAGTGCCTTGGCAATCAGGAAATTCTCGATCACGTGCCAAATCTCATAGGGGGAAATACTGGAACGGTGAATTGGCTCGGCTGGCGGGAGGAGCGGCTTTTCGGCGCGATCACAAAAATCGCGGCAGAAAAACGTTCCACCCACCGCCCGCCGGATCGCTAAGCTCATGCGGCTAAGTTTTTTTATCAGGGAGTAATGGGTGACCATGAATATTTTCGAAGAAATGAGGCCGAAGTGAATATCGGAAATTGTCTTTACTCACTTTTAGACACGCCAGACGTTAAATCCCGCTACCCTACGAACCTCATGCTGCGACGTTTCATCCCTTTTGCTGCCGATCTTTGGACCAACCGCATGCTGCTATGGCAATTCACGCTGCGGAATGTCGAGCTGCGCCACAAAGGCAGTCACCTCGGACTCATCTGGTCTTTCCTCAATCCGCTGTTGATGCTGGGATTGTACGTGCTGGTTTTTGGCTATATTTTTGGCGGCAGTTTTGGGGTCTTGCCTCATGAAACCAAGGTGGAATATGCGCTCGGTATTTTTCTCGGGCTAACAATGTTTCACATCATCGCGGAAACATTGGGGATCTCCCCCACCCTGATCGTGGGAAATCCGAATTTCGTGAAGAAAGTCGTATTTCCCTTGGAAATTCTGCCGGCCGCGAGTGTTGGGGCGGCGCTCTTTCATACGGGGATCAGTCTGATTCTGGTCTTGCTCGGAGTGCTTTTATTCGGCCCTGGGCTGGCGATCACTGCGCTCTGGCTGCCGGTCATCGTGGTGCCGCTAATCTTACTTTGTTTGGGTGCCAGTTGGTTTTTTTCCGCCTTGGGGGTATTTTTCCGCGACGTCGGGCAGATGATGCAATTCACGACGATGGCACTCATGTTTTCGAGTGCGGTGTTCTATTCCGCGCAAAGGATCCCCGCGAATGTCTGGCATTATATGCGTTTCAATCCCGTGCTCCTCGCAATTGAAATGACCCGTGACGCCGTGCTCTGGCAACGCCCGATCAATTTCAGCCACCTCGCGTATCTCTACGTCGCGAGCCTCGTGATCTGTTACCTCGGCCACCTCGCCTTCCGCCGCATGAAACCCGCCTTCGCCGACGTGTTGTAAGAGCAGCTATTGTATGAGTGAGCCAGCCCAGCCCGCAGTCGAACCCCCGTCGCATTTCCCCGCGGCGAGCCGAGCGGAACTCCTCATCGCCTACTTTCGAAGCGGCTGGGCATTCCTGATTCCTTACCTTGCCGCGTACCTGCTCTATGCCTGGCTGAAATGGCCCGTGAATCCCGAGGGAACAGTGAAAGCCATCAGTGAAATCTCCGGAGCCACCAACTCACAGCTCTTAGCACTCCACTCTCAACAATTCCCCTTCCTGCGCCCACCCTGCCTGCTGCACATCTACTGGTTGCTGCACGCAATTCACCTACTGCTCGGCGCACTCGCACTCCGCACGTGGTGGCGAGAATCCGGTGCAACGCTTAACGGAGAAACGGATAACAGTCAGGAGGCCGCCAATGACTTGACACCGTCGCAACCGGCCACAGTCAACCGTAGTCCGTCACAGTCCACCGGCAACCGCGCGACTCCGTCGCAACCATGCACCGTCGACCGTGCCGCTTCGCGGCAACCGCCTACCGCCTACCGCCTACCGGCATCGCGACTCTACGCCGCGATGCCTTGGCTCTGCCTCGCCCTGATTTTCTGGATTCCCGGAGTCTACCTTGAGTGGCCGTCCGATCCATGGGAGCATTTCGCGCGCATCAATGAGTGGGCTTCATTGCAATTTGTGGGG
>JANYFP010000107.1 GCA_025362555.1 Verrucomicrobiota bacterium | reverse complement strand
CCTTCGGAGATAATCAACTGCGCAATCACAACAACGGCGGCCTTGAATTTCAATCGCGCGTAGTGTCCAATGGGCCTTGCACTGGAATTTATCCACCCCACCCGCTCCCGGCGCAGCCTGAATTTCCCGCCAACTTCCCTCACGTGTGGCTGAAGTTAATCCGGGCTGGGACCACGATCACAAGCCAAAGCAGCGAGGACGGGGTGACTTGGAAAACCTATTGCATCCGCCAATCGCAGTTGCCGCATTTCGCGTATTTGGGCCTGGCGGTGACAGCTCACCATGCAAACCAAAAGGTAAAATGCGTTTTCAGTCAGCTTGATTTCCGCCAGCCGACCTGACGCTTTCTGCGCAAACCGATCACTTTCACTCCGGTTCTTTTCATTGGGTCCGTGCTCAATTCACCGCCCCCTCGATGCTATCTTACTCCAAGATAAATGGTAGCTCGTCACCGACACGGGTTGCGGGATCGGGTGACATCTCAGCGAGAGCCTCCACCGTGATAGGCTCCAACGTCGGGTGCCCAGTCGTGAGGCGCGCTCGTTCCGGGCATTGCTCGACAACCGCGAGGGTGGCCGCTTCTTTTGTGCACGGGATTATGCCGGCTTAACCCTGGAACTGGCCTTAACGAAAGCTTTGCTGAAATAAAATTAAGTTGGTGCCCTAAACTTATGAAATTAATTCAAACGGCGCTCGTCACGCTGTCGGTCGTCTGCGCGAATTTACTCTCCGCCGCGGAAATCCCCGTCATCAACCCCGACCACGCGGTGGCCGTCATCGCAAAAAAACTTGCCGCCTACGATGCAGGTCAACCCGCCAAAGCCGGCTATCCGACCGAAGCCAAGGGCGCGAAATGGGTGACCGTGCCGGCGGGAGACTGGGTGAGCGGTTTTTATCCGGGTGCGTTGTGGTACACCTACGAGTTCGCTCAACGCCACCATTGGCCCGACCAAAATGCCTGGTTGAAACGGGCCGACGCCTGGACAGTCGGCCTGACCAACCAACAGTTCAACACCACCAATCACGACCTCGGATTCATGCTCATGAACAGCTTCGGCCACGCCTACCGATTAACGGGTGAAGAGCGCTATAAAGCCGTTGTGTTGCAAGCCGCGCAGTCGCTCACCAAACGTTATCGCCCAGAAGTAGGCCTGATCCGTTCCTGGGGGAGCATTGATGATCTGAAGCAATACACGGTCATTATCGACAACATGATGAATCTGGAATTGCTGATGTGGTCCTCGACCCACGACGGCACGACGAAAGACGGCACCGCGCAGGATTTGGCGAAGATTGCCACCAGTCATGCCAATCGCACCCAGGTCGAATTTTTCCGCCCCGACTCCAGCACCTATCATGTCGTGGACTTTGATCCGTTGACCGGGGCCGTGAAACGCAAGCGCACCGCGCAAGGCAAAGCGGCTGATAGCTGCTGGTCACGCGGCCAAACCTGGGCGATTTACGGTTACGCTTACATGGCGGAGGCAACGCAGGACAAAAAATATCTCGAACAGTCCATCAAGGCGGCGGACTACTACCTCGCCCACTTGCCAGCCGATCACGTCCCACCCTCGGATTTCCAAAGCGAACTGACTGGTCTGGAGTTCAAGGATTCCAGCGCGGCCGCCATCGCCTGCTGCGCCTTCTTCCGGCTCAGCCGGCTCAGCGACGATCCCGCGGTGAAGAATCGTTTTTGGCAGGCCGCAGTTGAGACGTTAAGCAGCCTCACCCAGGCGCCGTATTTCTCCGACTCGCCAGACAAGGCTAGTGCGTTGCTCTATCAAGCCCGCAACTACCACGCTGATGCCACTCATCCGCTGACCAACACCAGCCTGATCTGGGGCGACTATTACTTGCTCGAAGCCCTGCTGACCTACGACGCCGGAAAAAAATGATCCGGCACTAAATATTTTCACGCCCCAATCACTCCCGACTCACGCTTATGATAACTCGCCGCAAAATTTCACCCACCGGTCCTGAATTCTCCCACTTGGTTTACGGGACCTGGCGCATATTGGATGACGGTTCATCCATTCAGGAGATCAATCGCCGTCTCCATCGCTGCGTGGAACTGGGCATCACCACCATCGACACCGCGGAGATTTATGGACTCTACCAAGTGGAGGCGGCGCTCGGTCAAGCACTGGCCCTTTCTCCCGGACTGCGGCACAAAATCGAAATTGTGACCAAGGCCGGAATTTATGTGCCGAATAAATTGAACCCGGATCGCCAGGTCGGTTTCTACGATGCGTCCGGCCCCCGTCTCCAGCAAAGCGTGGAAGAATCCCTCCGGCTCATGGGCACGGACCACGTCGAGCTCTTCCTCGTCCATCGACCCGACTGGCTCACCAGCATCGACGATACCGCCGGCGGTTTAAACCAATTGATCCGGTCCGGAAAAATCCGCAGTGCGGGTGTATCAAATTACAGCGCCACCCAGTTCGACGCACTCAACAGTCGCATGGAACAACCGCTCGTCACCAATCAACTGGAATTTCATTTATTACACATGAATCCGATCACGGACGGCACGTTTGATCAGTGCCAGCAGCAACGCTTTCAACCCATGGCCTGGAGTCCCTTGGCCGGCGGACGGCTCTTTGACCAAAGCAACGAGGCCGCTGTACGCCTCGCTGCCGCCGCAGCCGGCATGTCCGCGAAATACAACGGCGCGACCCTCGAGCAACTCGCCTACGCGTGGATTCTGGCGCATCCGAGCTGCCCGATTCCGGTGATCGGCACCAACAAGCTTGAGCGCATCGAAAGCGCCGCCAAAGCGGCTAGCATTATATTGAATCGGGAAGACTGGTACGCCCTGTGGGTCGCGGCGCGAGGCCACTCTATTCCGTAGAGTAAAAAGCAGCGCCACTTCCGCAGCGCTGCTTTGTGGGCGGGGTGCCCTCACCCCGCGATTTCCCGTCGTCGGCG
>JANYFP010000100.1 GCA_025362555.1 Verrucomicrobiota bacterium | reverse complement strand
GCTTCGGATCGGAGTTCACGGCGTTCGCGGATCAGTGCGTAAACGGGGTCGGCTGCGAGGTGGGTGACCTCAGCCTCGCTCTCATTGAGCGGGTAGCCGAGACCTTGCAAAATCGTCCGCGCGATGAGCAGGTGGCCGGCGTCGTTGGGATGTACGCCGTCCGGACTGAACGTGAATGCCGGGTCGCGCGCGCGCTGCGCTGCGAGCGCCGCACTGATCGGACCGTGGAGATCGATGACGGTCACTCCGGGCTCGTGCAACGCAAGTTCAGCGCGGGCGAATTCAGCGAGGACGTCGTCGTAGCCGGCGAAGGGCGAGCTGTAGCCGAATTCAGTGGCGGTGGCCGGGGCTAGTTTCGCTTGCAGGCGCTGGGCGTCGAATACCGGCGGAGTGAGCAGCACGAGTTGCGCGCCACTCGCGCGGACTTGGGTGATGAGCTGACGCAGTCCGGTGTTGAACGCAGCGAGTCGCTCGGCGGACGGCGGGTAGTAAATGCCATCGTTCATTCCGTAGCAGGCGAGCACGAGTTGCGGCTTCACGGTTTTCAGGGCGCGGTCGAGTCGCTCGAGCACGCACGGACGCGGATAAGAGTGATTCTTTTCGCTCAGGCCGGACACTGTCTCGCTCGACAGACCAATGCTGATGAGATCCGCTTTTGCAGCGGGGTTCATGCGATGCAGTGCATACTCGAGGTCGGTCACGTAACGGCCATCCTGCGTGATGCTGTCACCCAGAATGAGCACGCGCTGGCCGGTCAGGGCGAGGGCGGAGGATTTGTTCGCGGGAATCGCTGTGGTGGCATCCGTCGCGCGGATGACGGTGAGTGGAAGCAGGCTTAGGATTGCAGCAGCGAGGAGTGAGCAGAAAAGACGCGAAGAGCAGAGAGGTGCGGGCATCGGGATGGGTGTTTATTGCCGAGAAAAGCCAGTGGCGAAGATCACGAAATACGAAATCCAATCCAAGATTGCCAGCGGAATGCCGCAGGAGAAAAGTCCATGGTTAATACCAATGGCTATGGGAAAATAGACTTTCGGTAGGGGCCGTTACCCTTAACGGCCCTCGGGGTGCACAGGGCGATTGAGGGCAATCGCCCCTACCACTCCATTGTCCAGCAAAAGTCTAAATCTTAAGAGCCGTCGACATTATGATCTCCCGCTGCGCCTCACGCTGACGTGGGCGCGTGATGGTCGGTGGGTTCGGCGCGGATCACTACTGAGTCTCGCAAAATACCGTGATGCGTTCTGGCCTTCTGATCCCGGCCCTCCCGGGCCGGGCTACGAGGAGAAAGTGGCCCGCTGCGGGAGCGGCGGGAAAGATTGAATCGTCACCCTATTGCGCGAGCTTCACTAACTGGTGTTTGTTCGCGGAGGGTGTGGGCTCGGCGGATACGGAGTCCGGTGCGGGCGTGTTCTTTCCGGTGACAAGCTGCTGCAGTTGGTCCGTGATTGAGTCGACCGACACCGCCTGGGCATTGAGTTCCTCGGCGCCGGCGGCGCTTTCCTCGGCTTGGGCGGCCGTTGATTGAGTGACCTGATCCATCTTGGTGACGGCGTTCAATACCTGCGTGATGCCGTGGCTTTGTTCGTTGGTGGCCCGGGCAATTTCGGCAATGACGGTGTCGACCTCGCGGGCTTTGCCGACAATTTCCTGCAGACTGACGGCAACCTTCGCGCTAATGGCGACGCCTTGGGCGCTTTTCTGAATGGAGTCCTGGATTTTATCGCTCGTCTCTTTCGCGGCCTGGGCGCTGCGCTGGGCGAGTGAACGGACTTCCTCGGCGACGACAGCGAAACCCATGCCGGCTTCACCGGCACGAGCGGCTTCGACCGCGGCGTTGAGTGCGAGGATGTTCGTCTGAAAAGCAATTTCGTCGATGGTCTTGATGATCTTCGCGATGTTGTCGCCGGAGGCCTTGATGTTGTCCATGGCACTGGACATCGCTTTCATGTCGGTGGCACCGGTTTCGGCGGCCGCGCGGGTTTGGTTGGCGAGAGTGGTGGCGTGGGTGGCGTGCTCGGAGTTGCGGCGGGTCATGCCGGAGATTTCTTCCAACGCGGCGCTGGTTTCCTCCAACGACGCGGCCTGCTGACTCGCGCCGGCGGCGAGAGTTTGGCTCGATGAACTGATTTCGTGAGCGGAGGATGTGAGTTGGCGGGAACCGTCGGAGAGTTGAGTGGTGATGTCGCGCAGCACGCGGTTGGTGCTGCGCGTGATCGCGGTGGCGACGATCAGACCGACGAGGAGGGCGATCACGGTGCCGAGGAGGAGCGTGAGCTTGGTGAAATTCACGGCGGCGGTAGCGACGGCACCCTCGCGGTTGGCCACATTTTGACTGGCCGCGACCATCGCCTGGATGGCCGCGATGTATTTCCCGTAGACTGCATAGAGATCGGTTTGGATGAGGACCTTGGCTTCGGCATCGTGATGTTCGCGGCTGAGTTTGAGCACTTGATTGCGCGTGTCGCGGTACGGTGGGCGGGCGGCTTTGACCGCAGCGTAGAGGCGCTCAGCTTCCGGCTCGGAAATGAGTTTCTCGAAGCTGGCGTACAACTCCGTGAGTTTGGCCGATTTGGCGTCCATCGCTTTTTCGATCTCCTGCATATTTTGCTCATTGTCGGAGAGGACGTGCTGCGTGGTGTTGATAAAATTTTCTTTTACCAGTGATTGGATTTCCCCGAGGAGGACGACACTGGGCAGGGAATTTTCCAGCACCGTGCCGGTGGCCTGATCGATGCGGTTGATGCGCGCGTACGCGATCGCGCCGATGGCTGCAGTGATCAGTACGACTGCAGTGAAGCCAAGGGTGATGCGACGACTAATGGTCCATTTTTTCATAGAAGAGTCCTTTCTTCATCGGCACTCGAGGGGGATTCTGGAGGTCCGATTCGGGTATCGTTGGGAATCACATGATTGCGAAGAAATGCGGCGCGGGGACGACCCACTTTCGTGGTTTAAGTCCTCGATTTGTTTGGGTTCATGCCTGGGTAGCAGCAGAAAACGAGCAGGTCGTTCATCGTCGCATTGTAGGTCGACGCGGTGAGTGGCAGCGCGATTCCGGTCGGTCGGAAAACAGGCATGGTTTTGATGCGACGCCGGTGATGCCGGGTCGGACGGGTGGTCGGATAGCCGGTGGGCCGGCGGTCGATTTGGGTGGTATTTTTCATGGTGGAAAAGGCTGACCTTTTCCCTCCAGGGCCGTTACCGCGGGGCCAAAAAAAGCCCCTCCGGTATGACACCGGAGGGGCTAAAGTCGTGTGAACGATCAGAACCCTCGCGGCGCGTGTGCGGCGGATAC
>JANYFP010000070.1 GCA_025362555.1 Verrucomicrobiota bacterium | reverse complement strand
TCCTTGGCGGCCCAGCGCGCGGCGTAATGCTTGTGCGGATATTTCAAACCACTGCAATAGGCCTGCTCCTCGGCGGTGAAAACGCGCTTCACAAAATGATCGCCGTGCTTCTCCAGGATACGTCGGATGCGCTCGACATCGATGATGTCGCAGCCGAGGCCGATGAGCGTACCGCCGGGGGGAAGGATGAGGCTCATGTGAAATAATTTTTGCCCACGAAACACGCGAAAGGACACGAAAAAGACCGGAGATTGAAAGCGCCGGTCTGCGGCTGAATGGAAGCCCAACTGCAATCGAAAGCCACGCGTTGCGGGGTGAGGGCACCCCGCCCACAAAAACTAACCACGCGATTATGCTCAGGATGACGGGGTGTTTTCAATTCTATGCGGTCCGTGTATTCGGTGAGGAACGCTCAGGCATTCATCAGCCGCTTCATTTCGCTCACGGCTTCATCGATGCCGCTGAAGAGCGCGCGACTGATGATACTGTGGCCGATGTTGAGCTCGTGCAGGTGCGGGATCGTGCGGACTTCGGCGATATTAATGTAATTGATCCCATGACCCGCGTTGACGATGAGGCCTGCGGCGTGAGCTAATTTTGCGCCGCCGCAGAGTCGCTGATACTCAGCGGCACGGCCCGCGCCGTAATAGGCGTTGGCGTAGGAACCGGTATGAAGTTCCACCCACGGAGCCTGCAGTTTGGCGGAGAGTTCGATTTGCTCGGCGTCAGGATCGATGAAGAGACTCGTCTTGATTCCGGCGGCATTCATCGCGTCCGTGACGCGCTGCACTTTGTCCCGATTTTTCACAATATCGAGACCGCCTTCCGTCGTAATCTCTTCGCGACTTTCGGGCACGAGGCAGACGGAATGCGGTTTCAATTTAAGGGCGAAGGTAATCATCGCCGGCGTGCAGGCCATCTCAAGGTTGAGACGCGTGGTTTTGGATTCGCCGAGACGCGCCACATCCTGATCCTGGATGTGGCGGCGGTCCTCACGGAGGTGGACGGTGATACCATCCGCGCCGGCCATTTCGCAGCGAAAAGCCAGTTCAACGGGATCGGGTTCGATGTTACCGCCCATGGTGATTCCCGCTTGCCGATAGCGGGCTTGGCGCAAGGTTGCGCAGTGGTCGATATTGACGCCGAGTAGAATCATAAGGTCGAGATTGACCAAGATGGGCCGTGCGCTTCACCTTGGCAAAATAGAAATGACCGATCCGACCCTCACAGTACCGAAGAAATCGCCAGAGAATCTGTTACTTAACCTTGTCTGCAATGTCGGCCTGCCTACGGCCATCATGACTTGGGGCAGCGGGCCAAAAACGCTCGGGCCCAAATGGGGACTGATCGTAGCGCTGCTCTTTCCCATCGCCTACGGGGCCTACGATTTCGCCAAACGGCGGCGGTTTAATTTCATTTCTGTCATTGGCTTCGCCAGCGTCCTGATCTCCGGTGGTTTCGGCCTGATGCAGCTCGATGGATTCTGGTTTGCGGTGAAGGATGCCGCGATTCCGGCTTTAATCGGCTTGGCCGTGCTCGCCTCAATGAAAGCCAAGGAGCCGCTCGTGCACGAAATGCTTTATAATCCGCAAGTGATCGACATCGAAAAGGTCGACGCGGCGTTAAATGAAAAGGGCGCACAGGGCGACTTCCAGCGGTTAATGAATACCGCGAGCTATCTGCTGACGCTGTCGTTTCTGATCAGTGCGGTGCTCAATTATTCACTCGCCCGTTACTTGCTCAAAAGCCCGCCCGCGACTGAATCATTCAACCAGGAACTGGCGAAAATGCACCTCTGGAGCTGGCCGGTGATCGTGCTACCGAGCATGGCGATGATGATGTACGCCCTCTGGCGATTGCTGGGCGGACTGCAGCGCGTCACGGGACTGACGCTCGATGAAATTCTAAAACAGCCGCCGGAAAAGAAAGTGGCAGATGAGGCGAAGCGCCTCGATTGAGGCGCGGCCATGGTTTCGAAGAAACCCGCCCGGAGGTCGGGTTTCACCTCGATCCATCCTAGCCACTTAGCCGCGATGATCCAGCGACACGTAATCGCGTTTGGCCGCGCCGACATAAATTTGGCGTGGACGATAGATCCGACCCTTCGCATTCGAAGCGACTTCCTTCCAATTCGCGATCCAGCCGGGACACCGGCCAATCGCGAACATGACGGTAAACATGTCCGTGGGAATCCCGAGTGCGCGCATGATAATACCCGAGTAGAAATCGACGTTGGGATAGAGTTTGCGCGCCAGGAAATATTCGTCGTTGAGCGCCGCGTGCTCGAGGTTCTTGGCGATGGCGAGCAACGGATCTGACTTACCGAGCCGATTCAGCAATTCATCGCAGGTCTTGCCGATGATTCGGGCGCGTGGGTCGTAATTGCGATAGACCGCGTGACCGAAACCCATCAGACGATTCGCTTTGGTGCCGGATTTGGCTGCGGCAATGAAGCGTGAGCCATCGTCACCTTCATCGTGGATTGACTGCAGCATGGTCATGACGGCCGAGTTCGCTCCGCCGTGAAGCGGTCCGGACAAGGCGCAGACGCCCGCCGCAATCGACGTGAACATATTCGCCCCACTCGAGGCCACCATACGGACCGTGGACGTACTGCAATTTTGCTCGTGGTCGGCATGAAGCAGGAGGAGCAAGTTAAGCGCCCGAGTGACCTCCGGGATGGGCACGTAGGCCACATACGGATCGGAGAACATCATGTGCAGAAAATTATCGCAGAACGGCAGATCGCGCGGATGAATAAACGGCAGACCGTGGCGGTAGCGATAGATCATCGCGACAATCGTGCGGATTCGCGAAATCGTCATCGGTGCCGCCTGATCGAAAGTCATCAGATCTTTCTCAAAATTATTCGTCGCAAATTCCGGATAATAGGCCGCCAAAGAACTCACAATCGAAGTGAGCATGCCCATCGGCGGCGCGGACTCAGGAAATCCGTCGAAGATTCGCTGCATTTGCGTGCCGATCGCTGCGTTGTCACGGAGACTGTGACTAAAAGCCTTACGCTGTTTCAGATTCGGCAGTTCGCCATAAATAACCAGATAGGCCGTCTCAACGTAATCGGAATAAAGCGCCAACTGTTCGATAGGATAACCGCGGTGCCGCAGGACTCCATTGTCGCCGTCAAGATAGGTAATGGCGCTCTCGCAGGAGCCCGTGTTGCCGTAACCCTGATCGTAACAGATGTGCCCCGTGTCCTTGCGCAGATTCCGGGTATCAATCGCCCGCTCGCCCTCACTACCGATCATCACCGGAAGCGAAAACTCTTTGTCGTCAATTTTGAGAAGGGCAGTATTTTGCATAGTAGGGTTGGAGTATACAGGAGCAGAAATCAGGCCGGTTGCAAAACAAAGCCGGCGCTCATTCCATCTTCACCGCAATCATTAGCCCATGACCCACCCATCGATAGGAATTTTAACACTGGATGATCATCGGTTAGCGGAAGCCGGTGCGCGCTTGCGCTACGGAACCGCAACCCTCCACCGGGCCTTGCCGAAGTCAGTCCGCGAGGAGGCTCGGCACCGCAAATGAGGCGACCGGGATGGACTCATTCAATACCACGGTCTCAAAAACAATAACCGTAACCTGGCCGTTGGCCGCTTTATTCAAAATCCTTTTAGGAAATCGGATGCCGTTGACGACCATCTCGCCTTCTTCGCGAATCGCACTGCCGTTCGCAGTTTCGGTTTTCACCAGACGCCCGGTGCTCTTTTCAAAGTATCGGTGGAAAATAATCCCGGCCGAATGAATGAAGGACAGTTTCGCACAGGCAACTCCATCAACCGTGTCGTCCGCACCCAAATCCACCCGCCCACCCTTCTTATCCAAGCCGCCAAAGAAACTGAGATTCTCCCAGGTGTTGGCGCGCAATTGCTTGATCTGTTCAACATCGAGCAAGGACACCTGTGATTGTTTCGGATTCAATCGCGGCGCGGAGCGCGACCAACCATCGTAATCGTCGAGTACCATCGTATCGACCCCCTCCGGTCGCGTCACCGTCATTAGCTGCTGGTACGGTTTTTGAAAAATAATTTCGACCGGCATTTTATCGAGCGGGCTCGCCGGGGTTGATTGGTTGTCCACGGCCGGATTGATGATTTCCAACGTGCCCGTAAAGTGGATGGTCGTCACCGCGCTGAGCGCGCTTTCGCTGCCCAGATAGGCCCGCGCTTTCGCAATCCACTGCTCAGTCGTCTCAGCCCGCAACGGGCTGGCGACGACCAACACCAGGTAAGTTAACAGCGACGCAAATCGGACGTTCATACGGGGTACAATGACAGCCAAAATTGAAGCCGGTGCCCCCTTTCGCAACGGGAAACTCACTCCCACTCAATCGTGGCGGGCGGCTTGGAACTAATGTCCAAAACCACGCGGCTGACGCCCCGGACTTCATTGGTGATGCGGCTGGAAATTTTCTGCAAAACGTCGTAGGGCAACTTCGCCCAATCCGCTGTCATCGCATCGACGCTCTCCACGATCCGCAGCGCGATCACGTAGTCGTACGTGCGTTCGTCACCGAATACTCCGACCGTTTTCACCGGCAGGAACACCGCGAACGACTGCCAGACTTTCCAATAATGGCCCGAAGCCATCATCTCATCCTGCAGGACCGCATCGGCATTGCGCAAAATCTCCAAATTTTCCGCCGTGATGTTCCCCATGACGCGCACACCCAATCCGGGACCGGGGAAAGGCTGACGCCAGACAACTTCCTTCGGCAAGCCGAGCGCCGCGCCCACCTTCCGGACTTCGTCTTTGAAAAGTTCACGCAACGGCTCGATGAGCTTCAATTTCATGCGCTCCGGCAAACCACCAACATTATGGTGGGTCTTAATCAACGACGCAGGATTGCCCTTGATCGAAACGCTCTCGATCACATCCGGATAGAGCGTTCCTTGGCCCAAAAATTGGGCGCCACCGACTGACTTGAGTGATTTCTCAAAAACCTCAACAAAAGTGCGGCCGATAATTTTTCGCTTCTGCTCCGGCTCAGTGATTCCCTTCAGCCGTTTGAGGAAAAGTTTTGAAGCATCGACCACGCGCAGATCGATCTTGAAATTCCGCTTATAGAGCGCCTCGACATACTCGCGCTCTCCTTTGCGCAGAAGACCGTTGTCGACAAACACGCACGTCAACTGCTGGCCGATCGCCCGATGCAGCAAGGCCGCCGCGACCGACGAATCGACGCCGCCGGAAAGGCCGAGGAGGACGCGCGATTTGCCGACCTGTGCCCGAATATCGGCCACCGCGTGCGCGATAAAATCCTTCGTAGTCCAATCCTGTTGGGCGCCGCAGACTCCGACGAGAAAGTTGCGAATCATGTCCACCCCGCGCTCGGTGTGGAAGACCTCGGGATGAAATTGAATGCCGTAGAAACCACGCTTCACATCCTGAATACCCGCGAACGGCGAGTTATCGGATGTGGCCGTCGCCACGAAACCAGGAGGAAGTTTGGTCAGCTTGTCGCCATGGGAATTCCAGATGCGAAGTTTGCGCGGCAGCCCGGCAAAAAGCTTGCCCGGTTTTTTGATGATCAAATGGCCGTGGCCATATTCACGCTCTTTACTGTGAGCGACGGTGCCGCCCAAAAACGAACCCATGAGTTGCACCCCGTAACAAATGCCAAGCACGGGCACGCCGAGTTTAAAAATCTCAGGATCGGGCAGCGGCGCGGTTTTCGCGTAGACGCTTTGTGGACCACCGGACAGGATGATGCCAATGACGCCTTCCTCGCGCAGCTTCGCCGCCGGAGTGGCGTAGTGATATATCTTCGAGTAAACTTGGCTCTCGCGAATCCGGCGCGCGATAACCTGGGTGAGTTGGGAACCGAAATCGAGAACGGCGATGATCTGTGCCATGCGGAGTTATGGGTGAATCAGAGCGATTGAATCAATCCCAATTACCGAGACCAGAGTAGCAATTCACCAAAATCTCAGATCATCAGACCAGCCCAATATACAAAGTCAAAATCCTGGCCGTAGCGGCAGGCCTCCGTGCCTGCCGTTCTGCAACTCCCGAGCTCGGCAGGCAGGGAGGCACGCCGCTACTTTTGATGAAGCAAACTTCTGCCGTCGCGTATAGCTCGCAAGCCCAGGCCGCTGATTCACGCCGTGAGCATGCACCGAATATCGCCGAAATAAAATCAGGCGCGATCGATTCAGGTCAGAACTTCAATCGGGTATTGGGATGAGCGCACTTGGGGCACGGGGCAATCTCAGTGCCGACTTTCTCCGTGTAGAGGTGATCGCAACGGATGCAGTGGAAGGTGATCTTGCGCCGTTCGGTGTCGTAGAAAGCGCGATCCCGACGGTCGTAGTAAAGCCACAGAAATCCAAACAGCCCAAGCACCAGCAAACCGTAGAGCGCGACATCAATATTGAATTCAAGCGGGGTAGCCACGCGGAAGAGTCACATGAACTCACATGAACGCCAAGGGGAAATAAAAATGCGCCGACCTTGCGGTACGGCGCATTGAAACTGATGGAGGTTAAAGGCGTGTTACGAGAACTACGCTTTAGACTGGATTTAGCTCGCGGGAGTCTCGGGAGCGGCTTCAGCAGCTGGAGCAGCTTCAGCGGTCGCGGCAGCTTTTTGGCCACCGGACTTCTTGGCACCCTTCTTCTTCGCGGAACCCTTGGACTTTTTGTAGCCCTCGTCTTCGGCACTGATCAACTCGATCAAAGCCATCTCGGCGGCATCACCGATGCGCTGTGGGCCGAGTTTGTAGATGCGGGTGTAGCCACCGGAACGATTGGCGAACTGTTTGGCCTTCTCGTTAAAAAGAAGCGTGATGGCACCTTCATCGCGAATGTCCTTGAGAGCCATGCGGCGAAGATGGATCGCATCTTTCTTCTCAGGGGCGGCCGCGGCGTTCTTCGCCTTGGTGATCACCTTTTCGATGAAAGGACGAAGCGCTTTGGCTTTCGTCAGGGTGGTCTCGATGCGACCGTGTTTGATGAGCGAGGCACCCATGTTGGAGAGCATCGCTTTGCGGTGCTCGCGGGTGACGCCGAGGGAGGCGTGGTGTTTATTGTGACGCATTGGGTTTGTTTAGGTTAGGTTCCCGATCGGCAATCCGGTCGCAGCGTTGGGCGGCAGCGGACGGCGCGAGAACCAGGTGGTAAATTTTGGATTTCTGATTCTCGATTCTTGATTTGGATTTCCGAAGGCCTGCGCAATCGAAAATCCAGAATCTAAAATCAAAAATTTCCTCAGGCTTCCTTCTTCGTCTCGAGGAGGCGTTCGTCGAACTTCATACCGAGGGAAAGACCGAGGGCCTCGAGCTTTTCCTTGATTTCGTTCAGCGACTTCTTGCCGAAGTTGCGGTACTTGAGCATTTCCTGCTCCGTCTTCATCGCGAGTTCGCCGACGGTGGTGATATTCGCGTTGTTCAAGCAGTTGGCAGCGCGGACCGACAATTCGATCTCGTTGACCGACATGTTGAGGAGCTTGCGCAACTTGTTCTGCTCTTCGGAAACTTCGGTCGCCTGGCTCTCGAACTCGTAGTTTTCCTGCGAGACGCGATCAAACACATCGAGGTGATGCTTAAGGATGGAAGCGGATTGCTTGAGCGCATCGTCCGGGGTGATGCGACCGTCGGTCCAAACTTCGAGGACGAGCTTATCGTAATCGGTGATCTGACCGACGCGGGTGTTTTCCACGGCGTAGCGAACAAGACGAACCGGGGAGAAAAGTGAGTCGATTGGAATGACGCCAATCGCCTGCTCTTCTTTCTTGTTGTTTTCACCAGGGCAATAGCCGCGACCGGTCTTGATTTCGATTTCGGCTTCGAAGGCGCGCTTCGTGTCGAGAGTGCAGATAACTTGATCAGGATTTACGATCTTGATGTTGGAATCCGCCTGGATGTCAGCGGCCGTAACTGGACCTTCACGATTCACCTTGAGGTGCAGCTTCACGGGCTCGCGCTTCTCGGAGATGATGAGAACTTTCTTCAGATTGAGCACGATGTCCGTCACATCCTCGACGACGCCGTCGACGCTCTGGAACTCGTGGTTCACGCCCTCGATCTTGATCGAGCTGATGGCACTGCCTTCGATGGAGCTAAGGAGAACGCGGCGGAGGGAATTGCCGACGGTGTGGCCATAGCCGGCCTCAAAAGGCTCGGCGATGAACTTGGCGTAGGTGGCGGTGGAGCCTTCCTCGACCTTGGTGAGCTTGGATGGAATTTCGAACTTTCCGAGGCGCTTGGGCATGGCAGGAATATTTTTAGATTTTAAGTAGCAGAGTTGGATGAAGCGACCGGCAAAATAACTTAGAAGCGTGAGTAGTACTCAACGATAAGTTGCTCGTTGATGGAAGGCTCCATCTCGTCGCGGGTGGGCAGGCGGGTGATGGTGCCTTTGAGGGCCTCATCATTGCGCGTGAGCCAGGCTGGAACAACCCGGGCGCGATTTTCTTCGATCGCACGGGTGGCGAGCTGACGGGATGAATTGACGGCCTTCATCTCGACCTCGTCGCCCTGTAACACGGAGTAGCTGGCGATGTCGACCTTGCGGCCGTTCACGCGAACGTGACCGTGGTTGACGAGCTGGCGGGCAGCCGCGCGGCTCTTGGCAAAACCGAGGAGATAAACCACGCTGTCGAGACGGGTCTCGAGGAGCTGGAGAAAACGTTCGCCGGTGACGCCGCGCTCTTTCTTAGCGATGGCGAAGGTGCGGCGGAACTGGCGCTCGAGCAGACCGTAGATGAAACGGAGCTTCTGCTTCTCGGCGAGGCCGACGGCGTATTCGGAGAGCTTGCGGCGCGACTTCGGGCCGTGCTGCCCCGGCGGGAAATTGCGGCGCTCAAGCACCTTGGCCGAACCGATAATGTACTGGCCGAAGCGGCGGCTGATGCGGGTGGATGGTCCTGTGTAGCGAGCCATGGTATTTTAGATTTTAAATTTAGGATTTGAGATCTGAGATTGCGCAAAGCGCCTCAGACGCGACGGCGCTTGCGGGCGCGGCAGCCATTATGGGGCACCGGCGTGACGTCGATGATGGATGAAATCTCGAGACCGATAGCTTGGAGACCGCGGATAGCGGAATCGCGACCAAGGCCAGGACCGCTGACGCGGATCTGAACTTCCTTGAGGCCGTGAGCCATGGCATTGCGAGCGGCGTCTTGAGCGACGACCTGCGCGGCATAAGCCGTGGATTTGCGGGAGCCGCGGAAGTTGCACTTACCGGCGCTGGACCAGGAAATGACATTACCTTTGGCGTCGGTGATCGAAACGATCGTGTTGTTAAAAGTAGCGGCGATATTCGCGACACCCGAGGTGACGTTCTTCGAACCCTTCGCTTTGCGAACTTTAACGGTTGAAAGCTCCTCCTTGAGGAGATCTTCGGCGGTGACGGACTTTGGAACGCCACCAACGAGTTCAATGGGAGCAGCCGGGGCCGCATCAGCTGCGGGAGCCTTGGCGGCCTTTTCCTTGACGGGTTTGGCCTCAGCCGCAGGAGCGGCGGGAGCAGCGGCAGCGGCGACCTTCTTGGGTGCCTTTTCCTTTTTCGGAGCAGATTTCTCTTCGGACATGGAGATAAGATTTTAAGATTAGACTTCCTTCGCCTTGGTGACGCCAACGGTCTTGCGCGGGCCCTTGCGGGTACGGGCATTCGTGCTGGTACGCTG
>JANYFP010000064.1 GCA_025362555.1 Verrucomicrobiota bacterium | reverse complement strand
TGACGCGGGTGTTGGGGCGGAGCAAGTGGCCGAGGCGATTGCCGGCGCGCAGAAGATTCAGGGCCAGTGATTTTGCTTTTTGCGAGCCGGAGAGCGTGGGTGCGTGGTCGATATTTAAGAGGAACCAGCCGAGCAAGGAAGTCAGATCCGATGTTTCCCAATCGCCGTCGAGGTAGGATTCGGCGAAACCGATGTCGCCGTAGAGCGCGCTTTTGGTGAAGAATGCGGCGCGACGCACGCGAAGGAACGCGGTGTTGCTGACTCCGGGTGCGATCAGTTGGGTGACAGCGGCGGGATCGCCAAATTCACGCGTCGTGCCGTCGGGCAGTTTCACGAGCAGGTGGCCGAGCTTCATTTCGGCAAACGCGTTGAGCACGGCACCTTGAAAAAACGAAGTGGGTTTCGCGGGGGAAGCCATGGTTTGAGCAGTGGCGGTGGAACTGAGTGGCTGGTTCATGCTTCGGGTTGGTTGGCGATGGAGTGGTGGGGGCGATAGAGGTCGCGTTGGGCTTCCGGTCTGGCGGCTTTGGCAAACCACGGAGTTTTCTTCAAATAAAGTTTCAGGGCGTGCCAGTGGATCAGCGTGATGATCTTCAGGGTGATGAAGGGATAGCTGATCGAGAACCATGCGAGCCGGGCGTCGGTGAGAGCTGCGCGTGAACCGGTGAGTGCGCTGGTGAGGGTGCGTTGGCCGGCATCGTAGTCGTCGATCTGTACGGAGAGTTTATCCCCAGGAGTGTGGAGCGTGAAATCAAACGCCACGTCCATGTCGGTGAAGGGCGATACATAAAAATATTTCGGCTGCCGAAGCGCGAAGGTCGTGGTTTCATTCACTTCCGTCCGAGTCTCGGGGCCGAGGATGAAAGGTTTCATCTCCTTGAACGTGTTGGTGACTTCGGCGAGGGAAGCGACTGGGCGGCCGGCGCGATCGTAGCAGAAATAAAATGAAACCGGATTGAACAGGTAACCAAAAACGCGGGGCAGGGTGACGAGCATGATCCGTCCGCCGGTCAAATCGATGCCGCGTTGGGCGAGGCAGGCGATCACGCGGGCCTTGAGCGAAGTGGGGTTGTGAATTGGGTTGGACGCCGTGGCGGGTGGGGTCGGGTTGTGCGTCACCTCGTCGGAAGGCAGGAAATCTTTTTCCTGGAAAGAGTACGCATTGCGGCGATTGAAAGAAAACAGGCGCAGCTTTCGGTGGAGGAGTTCGAGTTCGTCCAGATCGAGTGCGAACATGAAAATGCGGTAGTCGAACCGGTGCGTTTTGGGCGCGAACCGATGGTGCATGACACGGCATTCGTAGAGGCAGGAGTTCACTGAAAGATCGTACGGTTCAGTGAGGTGGCGGGATGCAGTGGCTCAACCTTATTTTAGGACTGCAGCCAGTTGGTTAGGGCGAGACCACGGGTCACGTTGAAGCAGGAGTTGGCTGAGGTTTACCGCGGAGAGGAGGCCGTCCTCGTGAAATCCGAATCTTTGCCACGCACCGGCAAAATACGTTTCGGTGGTGCTGCGGGCTGCGGCATTGAGGCGGGGGATTTCGCTTTGGGCTCCGATGGCGCCAAGATTGAAGAGCGGGTGTTCGTAGTGGATCGTCTTAAGGATTTTTTCTGGGGCGATTCCACTGGTTCCGTTGATGGAAACGAAATAATTTTGCCGATTTGAAACGCCTTGCAATCGGTTCATCCAGTAATGGGTGGCGGGTGAGCTGGAGCCGGAGGGGTTGCGGCTGATCGAGTAGTTCCACGAGGACCAGGCGAGTGGGGTGCGGGGCATTACAGAGGAGTCAGTGTGAAGCGTCGCGACGTTGGGTTGATAATGAAACTTGGAGAGGAGGCGGGCTTCATCGTTGGACGGGTCGGCTAGCAATTGGAGCGCCTCATCGCCGTGGCAGGCGAGAATGGCATGGTCGAAACGGCGGGAAGTTCCGTCACTGGTGGTGACGGTGACGCCACTGTCGTGGCGGCTGACGCGGACGACGTGCGCGTTATGTTGAATGCGGTCGCGCCAGGGGGCCGTTAGGCGTTGCACATATTCCTTTGAGCCTCCGTCCACGGTCCACCATTGGTGTTGGGTGTGGAGACCGAGAAATCCGTGGTTGTGGAAAAAGCGCAGAAGGGTGGCCGCGGGAAATCCGAGCATTTTCTCGGGTGGCGTTGACCAGACTGCGGAACTCATGGGGATGAGGTAGAGATTGAAAAAATCTTCTCCGTAGTTTCGCAGACGCACATAGTCTCCGAGCGTAATTCCAGTCCAACGGGGATTGGTCAGCGCGTCGATCGCCTCGCGATTGAAGCGGCCGATGGCGAGGAGCATGCGATAAAAACGCGGGCGAAGCAGATTTTTGCGCTGAGCGAAAAGATGATTTAGGGAGGAGCCGGCGAACTCGAGGCCGGTGTCCTCATGGCGGACGCTGAATGACATGGCGGTCTTTTTGACCGGAACATTGAGCTGGCTGAAGAGGCGGGTGAGCTGGGGATAAGTTTCGTAATTGAACACCATGAAGCCGGTGTCGATCGGGACGGGCTGCCCGGTGCCCGTTTCAGGTACGGTAACGGTGTTGGTATGGCCGCCTGTATAATTATTTTTTTCGAAAAGCGTGAGATCGAAGTCGCGTTGCAGAAAATGAGCGCAGCCCATTCCCGCAATCCCGGTTCCGATAATGGCAAGAGTGGCCATGAGTTTAGAGGTAGTCGTCCGAAGTTGGGGCTGGTTTTTGACTTACGTATCAGACCGGGGGAGAGATGCAGGGAATTGAACGGGGACGAGAAGCTCGCTGGTGCGTTGAAGGGTGGGTGGATCTTCGATTTGTTTTATTTGGCCGGCGAGGGCTGGCGAATTTACGGTCGCGATGGCGATGGCGGCAGCGGTAGGCATGACTCGCTTGAGGGTATTGATTTCATCCTGTATGGAGGAGACGGAAAAGCGCGCGACGGAATCGTGGTGGTTGCGTAGCTCGGCTTCGCGGTAAATCGAAGCCGGAACCTCCTTGAGATCATAGATGAAGCCTGTCCACGAGAGTGCTCTTAAGAGGTAGTACGTGATATCGATTTCCCACCAATAGAAACCCTGGCGCGTCGCCGACATGTAGCGGTGGTGGTTGTTATGCCAACCTTCGCCGAGGGTGATGAGGGAGAGAACGAAGCTGTTGCGGGAATCGTCCTCGGTGTTGAACCGGCGGCTGCCCATGAGGTGGGCGAGGGAATTGATGCAGGAGGTTCCATGAAAGAGGGCGGTCGTGCTGATGAAGAAACCCCAGACGAGGAGCTGCATGCCATTGGTTTGGAGGGAAGGGGCGGCGTGTTCGAGTAAATGGCCTGATCCGAAGAGGGCGGCGGCGAAAAGGACGGGGACGAGAATATCGAAGCGGTTTAAGAAAACCAGTTCGGGATACCTGGCGAGGTCGCGGATCTTAGAGTAGTCGGTGGGGAAGTTGCGCCGGCTGGTGATCCATCCAATATGTGACCACCAAAACCCGTGTATGTGGGGCGAGTGGGCATCCTCGGGTTCATCGGAATGTTGGTGGTGATGGCGATGATGGTAGGCCCACCATAATGCCCCGCGTTGGACGCAGGTCGCACCAAACAGGGCCAATAAAAATTGCCCAAACCGGGAAGTGCTATAACTTTTATGGGAGAAGTAACGGTGATAGATCCCCGTCACCGCAAACATGCGAGTAAAGTAGAGGGTGACTGCGGCTCCAGCGGCAAACCAGCCGCCGCCGGTCCAGATTACGCCCAAGCAGCCGAGGTGTAGAACGGCAAACGGAATACAGCGGACTAGATTTACCCCGTCAGGTTGGGCGCGAATAAAATCGGGGGACTCGATTGAGTAATCCGAGTCGACCCATTGGACGAGGGAACTGAGCAGACGACGGGCAATTGATTTTTCAGGTACCACGGATGTAATGATCAGGTGGCAGGGCAATAGGGATGGCCCGGCCGAGTTGCGCTCAATACGGCTCCCGATATGGGAAGCAGTAACGCTCTTACGATCAAAAGACCCTAACGGATGCGTCTGCTGGGACTCAGGCAGCTAAACGGTCGGCTGCTGGGATTTCCTTGCTCACTATTTTCTTTTTCGGCCTCAGCGGTGGCTCGGGGAGAGGGTGCACAGCACCAGTTGTTGGCTCCGAATCGGTAGCCACGAGGAGGGAAATCAGTGATAGAACTATAACTGCTGCGATCATTGCTTGGTATTTCGACTCTGGGTCAGAGAGCGGAAGAAGTGAGATGTTCCTGTATGCTTCGTCACAAATCGTAAAAGACTGCTGATTTGCGGGAAACATCCGGAGAACAAATCCATGGTCAGTGGATCTGCTCAACCTAAGTGAGGAGACGCACTTATTGCGCCACTGCAAGTCTGGGATCGAACCTATCATTTTTAATACCGAATAGCGGATGGTGTATTAGAAATTTGACTCTTCTATTCAGCTCAGCGCCGGATAATTAGGGAATAATGCTCAGAAAGAATGCTTAAACTGCCCACCTAAACCAAGCTGTAGGCTTGGGGAGGCCTTTCTGTGGATGTGATTGGTGAAATCGTTAAGTCCACCAAGCGGCGATAAAAGGATGCTGAGAGCCCGATTTGGCTCCTTCGAAATTCGCTTGCTTTTCCGGTCTCAATCAGACTCCTTAGTTTTCTCGTTAGTGAAAGCGTTTAGATGACAGGATCTGGTGAGTCGTAGGCTGAGCGTTAGGCTCAAGTGATGATTTCGAAACCCACAGTGGGAACGGACTGGCAGATAGCGAAGGATCTACGAATTATCATATGAGCAATTCCAAACTATACGTTGGTAACCTATCGTTCAACACCACCGAAGACGAGCTGCGCTCGGCCTTCAGCCAATTTGGTTCCGTGACCGACCTTTATGTCGCCATGGACAAGATGACCGGCCGCCCACGCGGTTTCGCTTTCGTTACCATGGGCACGGCCGATGAGGCTAAGAATGCCACTGAGAAGATGAACGGCACCGATCTCGGTGGCCGCGCTCTCACGGTTAACGAAGCCCGTCCAAAGGAAGAGCGTCCAGGTGGCGGCTTCGGCGGCGGCGGCGGTGGTCGTGGCGGCTTCGGCGGCGAACGTCGTGGTTTCGGCGGCGGCGGCGGTGGTCGCGGTGGTCGCGGCGGCTTCGGCGGCGGCGGTGGCGGCGGCGGTCGCTACTAAGTCACGCTCGCTTCGGCGAACTGAACTTTCAATCCAAGTGGAGCCCTTACCGGCTCCGCTTTTTTTTGGCTAAATTTTAATCCTCGTGCGCATATTCGTCGCACCATGCCTACTGTACTTTCGGCCGTTGAGAAACATTTGATCCGTTTGGCGGCCTGCACGCTTTGTCCACACATGCATCGTCCGTCGGTTGTTGGGCGACCTGTGCTGAGCGGAATTCTTCTCGTGGGTCAGGCTCCGGGCGATAAAGAGCCAAAACTCGGCCGACCTTTCGCTTGGACAGCGGGGCGGACGCTTTTTAAATGGTTCCAGGAGGCTCTGGGCTGGAGCGAGGAGGAAACTCGGGATCGGATTTATTTCGCGGCGGTCTGTCGCTGTTTTCCCGGGAAGAAGAAAACGGGTGGTGACCGGGTGCCCGACCACGATGAGATCCAAAATTGTTCACGTTGGCTCCTGAAGGAATTTGCGCTGCTGCAGCCCCGGCTGGTTTTGCCTGTTGGGAAGTGGGCCATCGCACAATTTCTGCCGCCAGCTCCACTCAATGAGCTGATTGGACGGAGCTTTCGGATAAATTATGGCGGCGTTACCACCGATTGTATTCCGCTGCCGCATCCTTCCGGCGCATCCCCGTGGCATCGAATGGAGCCGGGCCGCGGCCTACTTTCTCAGGCGATGCGGCGGATTGCGGACCACCCCGCAGTCGAAGCGTTGTGATTCTTCGCAAATATAATTGCATCACTGGTTCCGGCGCGCTGCCTTTGCGGTTTCCCATGATAAAGTTTCGCTGGCTCCTCGCGGCCACCCTCATTTCCCTCGGCTGCCTCGTCTCTTCCGCCGCCGATAAAAGTACCCGTAAAGCTTACAGCGGGGTGATTGTTACTGATGCGGCGAACGGACATGTCATCTTCGAGGATGGCGCTGACGTGCAAAATCCACCTGCGAGCATGGCGAAGCTCATGACTTTCGCGGTGCTGCATGATAAACTTGTGAGTGGAGCGATCACGTTAAAGACGCCCGTGAAGATCACCGTCGAAGATTCCAACATGGGTGGAACCCAAGTCTATCTCGACCCGCGTGAAACCTTTCCCGTTGATGAGTTGATTTACGCCATGATGATTCAATCCGCCAATGACGCCGCGCATGCTCTTGCGCGCCAAGCTGCGGGTTCGGTCGACGCTTTTGTCGAGCTGATGAACGCGAAAGCGCGCGAGCTCGGCATGACGCACACCACCTTTCGCACTCCGCACGGTCTGCCACCCAAGGGACGTCGGATTGCGGACGGTGATCTGACAACTCCGCGTGATTACGCTTTGCTCTGTCGGTATCTCCTCCTGAAAACGGACGTCTTGCAGTATTCGTCGGTTCACAATCGCGACTTCGGCACCGAGCGTAAACAAGGACCGCAGCACATGAAGAACCACAATAATTTGCTCGGCAAGGTGGCCGGGGTGGACGGTTTGAAGACCGGTTATACCGAAGGCGCGGGTTATTGCCTGAGCGCTACGGCGGAGCGCAATGGCCGTCGGGTGATTGTTGTAATTATGGGTTCATTTGGTCCCAACGGGCAGATTGATCGCGGCAAAGCGCGCGATCTCAAGGCGGTGGAGTTGATCGAACGCGGATTTGCCGCCCAACCTGCGGAATTCTCGGTCGTGAAAACGGGAACAACTCCAGCCGCGATTCAGACCAAGCCGGAAGATTTTCCCACCGTGAAAACGCAAAAGACGGCGGACACCGCGGAACAATCCTCGACGACGCAAGAGCCCGTGTTAACTTTCCGCGTTATTCCTCCTCCTAAAAAACCGTGAACAAATTCTACTCTCTCTCCCGCCTTATTTTTGTCTCACTGGTCCTGCTCGGTTTGGACCTCGCGTCTTTGCATGCGCAGCGGGAAAAATTGCCGCCCGAGGATCGTGAATACGTCGAGAACAAATGGCCTGACGCCAAGCATACCTACACGGGCCTCCGATACATTGTGTTGAAAAAACCGGAAAAAGCCGGCCCCAGTCCTGTCCCGGGCATGATGGTTACCGTTAACTATAAAGGTATGCTGCTCAACGGCACAGTATTCGATGCTTCGGATGACGCGAACCCACTTAAAACCCGCCTTGGTCGTGGTGAATTGATCGATGGTTGGGAAGAGGCGTTGCAGAAAATGCAAAAAGGTGAGAAATGGCTGCTCATCGTGCCGCCTGAAATGGGTTACGGCGCTCGGGGCAAGCCCCCTACCATTCCGCGTCGCGCTACCTTGGTTTTCGAAATGGAGTTGGTTGATTTTGAGGCCAAGTAAGTTTCCTCCCGGAGGACACCACCCACACTAGCGCCGGGTCAGATCCAGCGCACGCGGCAACAGTCGGTGGCGTTGACTCCAAAAAGCGTCAGCGGAATAAATTGCCAGACCGCACCAGATGAGCCCGTAGGCCCGTAATTGAGCGGCCGCGAACGTCTCGTGGTAAATCAACAGGCCGATTAAAAATTGAACCGTAGGCGCCAAATATTGGAGCAGGCCCAAGGTTGCGAGTCGGATGCGTTGGGCCCCATAGGCAAAAAGCAACAGGGGGATGGCAGTCACCACGCCGACACTTAGCACCAGGATATGATGCCAGGCATCGACCCGGCCCAGCGCGCCTTCACCCGTGTGTTGCCACCAAATTAAAAGACTGGCTGCGACGGGCGACAATATCAGTGCTTCGACGGTCAGACCCACCAGCGGACCCAGGGTTGATTTCTTTTTCAGCAGGGAGTAACTGGACCAGGTTCCCGCCAGCGAAAGAGCAATCCATGGGAAATGACCGACGCCGAAAAGCAATAGACCCACACCTACGGCCGCGCAGGCAATAGCGATCCATTGCGCTCGTCGGAGTCGCTCGTGGAGGATGAGATAGCCAAGCGCCACGTTGCCAAGCGGCGTCAGAAAATATCCGAGACTCGCTTCCAAAATGTGTCCGGTATTTACCGCCCACACATAGACCGTCCAGTTCACCGCGAGCAGCACACTGCTCGCTAAATTAAATCCGAAGACGCGTCCGCTGTTAAAACCAGCGCGCAAATCCGCAATTTTTCTCTGTCCGCCGAGAATCCCAACCAACAGAACCAGCGACCACACGATCCGATGGGCGATAAGCTCAATCGCCGGCACCGACTGCATTTGCTTCCAGTAAATTGGAACGATGCCCCAAAGCAGAAAACTGCCCGCAGCGGCAATTGCGCCCTGACTTCCGGCTGACGTTGATGGAGTGTTCGACACGGGGGACAATCTGCGCGCGTGGATCGCGAGCGTCAATTCCCTCGGTCAAGCAATTCCGCGATCACTGAATTTGACATTGTTATAAGCGGATATTGGCCAAATATCCAGCGCGTGATGCCATTGATCGCTCCTGCTGCAGTCCGTCGATTATTGAAAGAAATTGGCCCGGTCGATTACATCGGGATCGAGGAGCGCGTAGCTAAATATTCCACCCGCAGCATTAAGAATGCGTCCAAACTTTTTGGGTTGAAGCTGGCGGCCTCGATGGTCGACCTCACTACGCTCGAAGGTAAAGACACGGCCGGCAAAGTGGAGTCGCTTTGCCAAAAAGCTTTGCAGCCACACGACGATCCCACGATTCCGACCGTTGCTGCGGTGTGCGTCTATCCCACGATGGTGAAATATGCCCGCCGCGCGCTTGGGCAGAATTCGCCGGTCCGGATCGCTTCAGTCGCCACTGCTTTCCCCTCGGGCCAGGCTCCACTCGCCACCCGTCTCGCCGAGGTCAAAGCCGCAGTCGCCGCCGGCGCCGATGAGATCGATATGGTGATTAATCGCGGCGCATTCCTTGCCGGTGAATTGAACTTGGTGCAGGACGAAATCGTCGCTGTCCGCGAAGCGTGTGGCGGAGCTACGCTCAAAGTGATTCTCGAAGTAAGCGAACTCGAAACTTACGATAATATTCGCGCCGCTTCCTTCCTCGCCATGCGCGTGCTGCGACCGAACGATTTCATCAAAACGAGCACAGGAAAAACGTCGCTCAACGCGACCCTCGGCAACAACCAGGTAATGCTTGAGGCGATCCGTGATTTCTATCTCGAGACCGGTATTCCGATCTCCATGAAACCCGCCGGCGGCATCCGCACGGCGAAACAGGCCCTGCAATTTCTCGTCGCCGTTAAGGAAACCCTCGGCGACGAATGGCTCAACAATACCCGTTATCGTTTTGGTGCCTCGTCGTTGCTGAATGATTTGCTGCGGCAGATCGAAAAACAAAAAACCGGCGCCTACCAGGCCCCGTATTATTTCAGCGATGCGGCTGAATCTTACTGACCCCTTTCCCATGCTTACTCTCACCGCGAAAAAATCTCCGCGTGCTTCCACTCGCGCCCACGGTCGCCCGGCCCCCGAGCTCATCTTCGGCGATCTTTGGGAATTCGATCCGGCGCCCGAGACGGCCGATCCCAAGCTGAAGGCGCGCTACGAACTTTTCATTGACGGAAAATTTGTCGCGCCCGCTGCCGGCATTTATTTCGATTCGATTAATCCGGCCAACGAAAAGAAACTCGCTGAGATTGCGCAGGCAGACGCGGGGGACGTCGATTTGGCCTATCGAGCTGCGCAAAAATCCTACGACACCGTCTGGGGAAAAATGTCGGGCCGCGATCGCGCCAAATATCTCTACCGGATCGCCCGCCTGCTGCAGGATCGCGCACGTGAGTTTGCGGTTGCGGAGACACTCGACGGCGGAAAGCCAATCAAGGAATCACGGGACTTTGATGTGCCGATGGCGGCAGCACATTTCTTTTATCACGCGGGCTGGGCCGATAAACTCGACTACGTCGCGCCGGGTCGCCGCGTCGCTCCACTCGGCGTTGTTGGCCAGGTCATCCCGTGGAATTTTCCGCTGTTGATGCTCGCGTGGAAACTCGCGCCGGCCCTGGCGATGGGCAATTGCGTCGTGATCAAACCGGCTGAAACCACCAGTATCACCGCGCTGAAATTGGCGGAAATTTTTCAAGACGCCGGACTTCCCGCTGGCGTGGTCAACATGGTCACCGGGTTCGGCGACACCGGCGCGGCGGTCATGGCCCATCCGATTGCCGCGAAGGTGGCGTTCACCGGTTCAACGGAAGTGGGGAAGATCATCATGCGTTCCCTGGCCGGGACGGATAAAAAAATGACCATGGAGCTCGGGGGCAAGGCGGCCAACATTGTCTTCGATGATGCGCCCATCGACCAGGCCGTCGAAGGCATCGTGAACGGAATTTTCTTTAATCAGGGTCACGTCTGCTGCGCGGGCTCGCGGTTGCTGGTGCAGGAATCCGTGGCCGCCGAGGTTCTCGCCAAACTAAAAAACCGCATCAAAGTTCTGCGCGTCGGAGATCCCATCGATAAGAACACCGACATTGGGGCCATTAATTCGAAGGAACAGCTCGCCACGATTAAACGGCTCGTGGCGTCCGGGGTGAAGGAAGGCGCAACGCTGTTTCAGCCCGCGTGCAAGTTGCCCGCGAAGGGTTACTATTTTCCGCCGACGGTTTTTTCCAACGTCACGATGAGCCACCGGATCGCACGCGAGGAAATCTTCGGCCCCGTGCTCAGTGTCCTCACGTTCCGCACGGTCGACGAGGCGGTCGAGAAAGCAAATAATACCGCCTATGGTTTGAGCGCCGGGGTATGGACGGACAAGGGCTCACGCGTTCTGAAAATGTCGACCGAGTTGAAGGCCGGCGTCATCTGGGCGAATACTTATAACAAGTTTGATCCCACGTCGCCGTTTGGCGGTTACAAGGAGAGCGGTTTCGGCCGCGAGGGCGGGCGGCAAGGCCTGTTTGATTACTGCAAACTCGTCTGAGTTTAGCCGCCTACCTCGATGTCCGCTCCCCACTACCTGACCGCGCCGTTGAAGACGGATAAAATGCCGCCCGGCATTCCGTACATCATCGGAAACGAAGCGGCCGAACGGTTTAATTATTATGGTATGAGTGCGATCCTAGTCGTGTTCATGACCCAATACCTTCGGGGTGAATCCGGGGCGCTCGCGCCGATGAGCGATAGTGATGCCAATTATTGGTATCATATTTTCGGAGCGGCTAGCTATTTTCTTCCTGTTTTCGGAGCGGTTTTGGCTGACGCCTATTGGGGAAAATACCCGACAATCTTTTGGCTTTCGTTCGTATATTGCCTGGGTAGCGTCGTACTTGCACTCAATGATACTAGACTTGGGCTCGGACTGGGTCTCGGGCTAATTGCAATTGGCGCGGGTGGCATTAAACCGTGTGTCTCAGCGCATGTCGGCGATCAGTTCGGGCTTGAAAATCAGCAGCTGTTATCCCGCGCGTTTGGGTGGTTCTATTTCTCAATAAATTCCGGATCTCTCATCTCTATTTGGCTCGTTCCGCTCTTACTGAAATATTATGGTTCGGCTTGGGCTTTCGGTGTTCCCGCTGGGTTAATGTTAATCGCGACTTTCGTCTTCTGGTTGGGTCGCTACAAATTTGCGCATATTCCTCCCTCTGGAAAATTGTTCTTCCGGGAGAATTTTAATCGCGAGGGCTGGGCAATTATTGGGCGCATATCCCTCGTTTATGTTTTCGTATCGATCTTCTGGTCGCTTTGGTACCAAAATGGCGGCGAGTGGGTGCTCCAGGCGCAGAAAATGGAACGAAACTGCACTCTGTTCGGTTATTCGTTCGAAGTGTTATCGTCACAGATTCAGCTGCTCAATGCTGTCTTTATTTTGCTCTTGATTCCGGTTTTTCATTATTGGATTTATCCGGCAATTAGTCGCGTCTTTCCGTTAAGTCCGTTGCGTAAAATTGGCCTCGGATTAGTCATTACGGCCACCTCTTTTGTGATCATCGCGTGGATAGAGTCTCAACTCACGGCTGGTTTGAAGCCGAACATTGGGTGGCAGATCCCTGCCTATATTTTGCTTTCCGCCGGGGAGGTGATGGTCTCTATAACTTCGCTTGAGTTCGCTTACACGCAGGCGCCGAAGCGGATGAAGTCTGTGATAATGACGCTTTATCTGCTTCCAATCTCGGCGGGCAATCTAATCACCGCATTTGTGCAGAATTTCATCCAAAACCAAGATGGCACTTCAAAGTTACCAGGTGCATGGTTCTACCTGTTCTTTGTCGGGCTTTGTCTGGCCGCAGCTTTGGTTTTTGTTTTTATAGCGAGGAGCTATCGGGGGAAATCATATTTGCAGGACTCGGCTGTGTCCAATGCCTGATCAGCTCATTTTAACATGTCACGCCTTCCCATCACCAAGACGCCCAAGGTTTATGTCGGCGGCGCATTTATTCGCTCCGAAAGCGCCCGCACATTTCCGCTGCTCGATTCCGCCGGGAATTTCTTCGCCAACATTCCGCAGTGTTCGCGCAAAGATCTGCGCAATGCCGTCGAGGCTGCCGCCAAGGCCGGCCCGGGCTGGGCAAAGCGTACGCCCTACAATCGCGGCCAAATCATCTACCGCCTCGCCGAGATGCTCGAAGCCCGCAAATCAGACCTGACCGACGCCTTGCTGGTGGGCGGAGCGACTCCATCCCGCGGGAAGGCGGCGGCACTGCGTGAAATCACTGCGACGATCGATCGCCTCATCCACTACGCTGGCTGGGCGGACAAATACGAGCAGGTGCTGGGCAATGTGAATCCTGTCGCGGCGCCGTATTTCAATTTCACCGTCACCGAGCCGATGGGCATCATCGGTCTGCTCGCCCCCGAGCAGGCTCCTTTACTCGCCCTCGTCTCGCTCATCGCTCCGGCGATCACGAGTGGTAACACGGTGGTCGCGCTGGCTTCAACCGCCCAACCGTATCCGGCGATTGTGCTCGGCGAGATGTTGGCGACCAGCGATCTGCCGGGCGGCGTAGTCAATTTACTCACGGGGTTTCGCAAAGAGATGGTTCCGACCTTTGCCACCCACGCGCATCTTCGCGCGATCGCGGGAGTCGCCAACGCCGAGGAGCGCAAGCAACTCAAGCTCGGCGCGGCGGACAGCGTCAAGCGGGTGAAATTGCATCACGCTGAAGACCCCATCGATTGGTATTCCGACAAAGCCGAAGGGCTCTATGAAATTCGTGATCATCTCGAATTCAAGACCACGTGGCACCCGATTGGAGCGTAACCGATGAATCCCACTCCTAATGCCCAGCGCATCAAAACCCAGTTGCTCATTTGGTGGATTCTCTGGGCCAGCATTCTGGCGGGGCAGGTTCTGGTCTATCTGCTGATTGCTCGAGGGAAGCCGTTGCCCGCGCCTGCTTCCGCTGATTTTTTGCGCAATCTCATGGGATTCGTGCCGCTTTTTTTGAGCATTATTATTCGTTGGCTGGTGTTGCCGCGTTACACGGATCCGCAGCGAGCTTTAGTTGTTTTTATCATGGGTTTGGCGCTGGCCGAGAGCTGTGGGATGCTGGGAATTTTTCTGGGCGGACCCTATCGCGACGCATTGTTTCTGCTCGGAGTGCTGGGCGTTTTTCAATACCTGCCCGTCTTCGCCAGGAAATTCTTTGAACCGAAAGCGTCAGGCTTCATCCCCAATAATTGAGGCATGCGCCACGCACCCCACTTGTGCGCCGCGGCAATCTTCAGGCGTGATCGCGCTTTTTAAGAAAGCGCGCGATCTCACGGGCAATCGGCATTGCGGGTGCGGCGCCGGGTTGCATGACCGATAGCGCGGCCACGGCACTGGCATAATAGGCGGCTTCGACGGCGTTATGTTTAAATTTGACGAGCCCGGCAGCAAAGCCGCCGACAAAAGCGTCACCGGCGCCGGTCGTATCGACCACCTCGACCTCATGG
>JANYFP010000060.1 GCA_025362555.1 Verrucomicrobiota bacterium | reverse complement strand
GTTTGGTATCGTTCATCGCCTCGCTCACACGAGCGAGGCGCGGATTGAAACGGCGAGGTCGCTGGCTGGATCGAGGACGCGGCTAATATTGCCTCGCTGACAGGAGCGAGGCGATAACTGAAATTCCAGACGGGCGGATTTTTCAACCCCGCAACCGGTAGCCTTCGCCCGCCATGGTCAGTTCGAGTTCCTCGCGGGTGGCCATTGAGGTGTCTCCCGGAGTGGTCGAGGCAAGGGCGCCGTGGGCTGCGCCGTAGTCGACGGCTCGCTGGGCGTCGTTGTACTGGAGAAAACCGAATTGCACTCCCGCTGCGAAACTGTCGCCGCCGCCAATGCGGTCGAGAATTTCCAGGCCGGGATATCGCCGGCTTTCGTAGAATTTGCCCTCGTGCCACAAGAGCGCGCTCCAGTCGTTGGCCGTGGCGGTGATCACGTGGCGTGAGGTGGTCGCGGCGACTTTGAGGGCCGGAAATGCTTTCGTGGCGGGTCCGATGATCGCCTTGAATGCTTCGGATTCGGAAAGCGGCCTGTCCGGATCGCCCGGGCTGGCGATGCCGAGCGAGGTGGTGAAATCTTTTTCACCGCCAATCATGACGTCGACGTAGCGGGCGATCTCGCGATTGATTTCCAGCGCGGTCTGGAGGTTGCCAATATTTTTCCACAGGGACGGCCGATAATTGCGATCGTAGCTGACAATCGTGCCGTATTTTTTTGCTGTTTTGACCGCTTCGATCGTGATCGCGGCCGTGGTGGGGGAGAGCGCGGCAAAAATGCCCCCGGTGTGAAACCAGCGGACACCGAGCTTGCCGAAGATGTGGTCCCAATCGATATCTCCCGGCTTGAGTTGCGAGGCCGCAGTATTGCCCCGGTCGGGATTTCCCACCGCGCCGCGGATGCCAAAGCCGCGTTCGGTGAAATTCAGGCCATTGCGAACTGTGCGGCCGATGCCGTCGTTTTCGCGCCACTTGATCAAGTGGGTCGCGACTCCGCCCTGCTTGATCAGATTTTCGATGAGGTGGCCAATTTCATTGTCGACCAACGCTGTGATGACCGCGGTGCGGAGGCCGTAACACGAAGTCAGGCCGCGGGACGTGTTGTATTCGCCGCCACCTTCCCAGGTGGTGAAGGAGCGGGCAGTGCGAATGCGACCTTCGCCTGGGTCGAGTCTGAGCATGATTTCCCCGAGGGAAATCTGATCGTACGCGCAGTCTGCGGCAGGCTTGATGACAAGAGGCATGGGTAAAGTATGCAGGTTGATTACACGGGACTCACCGTGCCGACAAGAGTCTCGTTCTCTCTCCGGTTCACGTGGTGATTAGTTTTGGGAAATGATCTCTACTGATGCGGTCTCGTACTTCCGGCGGGTTTCTCTTTGCGACCGTAGGCGCGCCAAAGGATTATCGCGGCGATGGGGTGCAGGCAGGCGCCGAACGCAAATATTACGCCGTAACCGACGCTGCTCACGATCGGCCCCACGAAAGCATTGCACAGCATGCTGGTGCCGGCACCAAACGCACTCATGAGCGCAACCGCCGTGCCGATCATTTTTTTTTGGACAAGATCGGCCATCAAAATATTCGTGAAGTTCAGCCAAGTCACGGCCATCACGCGGACGAGGCAGAGAAGCGCGATGGCCATCGCGGGTTGGCGGACGTAATGCAGCGCGAGGACCAGCGGGGCCAATATCACGAGATATTGGAGTATTACCCGACGGCCTCGGGCGGGAGCCCAGCCAAACCGTGAGACCAACCAATCACTCGTGGGACCGAAGATGAGCAGCGCGGTGGTCGCAGCTGCAGTGGGGATCCAGCCGATGCGACCGAGGTCGCTCAGTGACATCCCCATCCGTTCCTGAAGAAAACCCGGCTCCCAATAAATTAGAAAAAACCAGAGAGGATCGCTCACGAGGCGCGCCGCGATGACGCCCCAGATTTCCCGGCGACTCAGCACCTCGCGATAGCCGGCAGGGCGCGTGTCGGCTGAATCCGGCGTCGCCGGAGCAGCGGGGATCGCGGTGGTGACGTGCGCTTTTTTGTCGGTCCACCACCACGCGAAGGCGATGAAGACACCCACCACACCCGGCCCGAAAAATGCCGCGTGCCAGTTCCAGCGGGTGGTAAACCACACGGCCAGCGGGGTCGCGAGCACTTGGCCGACGACGTAGAGCGGCTCTTTTATCGTGGACGCCAGACCGCGACGATGGGCCGGCACCCATTGAAAAATGGCGACCATGATCGCGGGCATTACGCCCGCTTCGGCGACACCAAGTAATGCGCGACATGCCCCCATTTCACCGAGACTTCTCGCCAAGCCGGACAAGAGCGTCGCCAGTGACATTGCGCCGATAAACAGCGGCATCATCACGCGGGTGCCCCAGCGATCGATCAACCGGCCGGAGAAAAAGAAACAGGTTGTATAAAACAACATGAACACGGTCACCAGCCAGCCGTAGTCGCTGTCGGTCCACCCGAGATCGGCTTTAAGGGTGGTTTTCAGCACGGACAGCGTTCCGCGGTCCATGTAGAAAAGCATCCCGGCGAAACCACAAAGCACCACGACGGCCCAAGCGCGGGAGGTGATTCCGATTGGCTCGATCGTTTCGGCGGTCGTCGAGATGGGGCGTTGGGATGGCATGATCGGGAGGTGGTGGAAAAAAGGGCAGATTGTCGAATAGTGCGCAAGCATGGCTCGCCTGCTTCGGCTCCGAAAAGCGCGGTCTCAATGATTGTGCGCGGGGTCTTTCTGGACAATCGTCGCTTCACACTCATCGTTGAACCATGCCCCGTACGATTACGCTTCAGGATGTGGCCGACCGCGCTGGCGTCCATCGTACGACCGTTTCATTGGCGTTGCGGGACTACCCCCGGCTGCCTCTCGCCACGCGGGAAAGGATTCAGGCGCTGGCCAAAAAACTCGGCTACCGGGCGAATCCGCTCGTCACGGCGCTGATGCAATCGCGCCGCACCGGAAACGCGGTGAAGCATGCCGTGCTCGCTTACGTGACGAATCATCCGACCCGTTACGGGTGGCGCCCACCGGAGATTGAGCAGCCAAATTTTTTCCCGGGGGCCGTCGCGCGGGCCAAGGATTTTGGCTACAAGCTGGAACATTTCTGGATGGCGGAGCCGGGGATGTCGCCGGCGCGTTTCAGTGATATCCTGCAAGCGCGGGGCATTTTCGGAATTCTGATCGGCCGGCTGCCGGCGGATTTGCATAAACTCGAGTTGGACTGGGATCGCTTTTCATGTGTCGCGCTCGGGCTCACTTTGGAATCGCCGCAACTGCACTACGTGGGGGAAGGGCACTTTTCTACCACGCGTAATTCGATGCAGCAATGCATCGAGCGCGGTTACCGCCGCATCGGTTTTGTATTTTCCACGCCCAACGATTATCCGCGGGTAGGTGATCGCTGGCTGGGCGGCTATTTTTGTCAGCAGCGCCGACTTGCTCCCTCTGACCGGATTCCGATCTACGAGGGGCATCCGGAAAATGCGGCGGCGTTTTTAAAATGGTTCAAGCGCTGGCGGCCTGACGCGTTGATTGCTTCACGAGCGGCTCCCGTGATTGGGTGGTTGCGGGAGGCCGGCTACGCGGTGCCGGGCGAGGTGGGGGTGGTGGAATTGCGGGATGAACATCCTGAATTTGGCCACGCCGGCGTGTATTACGATCCGGCCAAAGTGGGGGCGGTGGGCGTGGAGACTCTGTTGGGACTGATGCATCGTGGTGAAAAAGGTGTGCCGACCGATCCGCACGCGGTGTTGCTTGGTGGTCGCTGGCTGGAAGGCTCGACCCTGCCGTCTCGCCGCTAATTTTTGGCTTAGCGGTGGTTGTTAAACAATGAGCGCAACAGCGTTGGTTGCGTGGATGGTTCCGCCCTTGCTTATTGGTGGTAATGTCCCCCGCAAAACCCGATGCGAACGGCTCCCGTCACGCCAATTCCTTTCCTCAAGGGTTTGTTTGGGGGGTAGCGGCAGCCGCGCCGCAAATCGAGGGGGCGGCTCAGGCGGAGGGGAAAGGTGAGTCGATTTGGGATCGCTTTGCCCTGACACCGGGGAAGGTAACGAACGGGGATACGCCCGCAGTGGCTTGCGACCATTTCTATCGGTACCGCGAAGATTTCGCGTTGATGCGGGAATTGGGCGTGAAGCACTATCGTCTCTCGGTGGCCTGGCCGCGGATTTTTCCCGACGGCGATGGCGCGCTCAATCAGGCCGGCCTCGATTTTTATCGCCGGTTGTTGGGTGCGCTGGAGGCGAACGGCATCACCCCGTGGGTGACGATGTTTCACTGGGATTTGCCGCAGCGCCTCGAAGAGCGAGGCGGTTGGCGCACGCGCGGGGTGGTTGATGCGTTCGCGCGC
>JANYFP010000049.1 GCA_025362555.1 Verrucomicrobiota bacterium | reverse complement strand
GATGATTGGCCCCAATCATCGTCTCGACGTTAATCAGACTCACAAAACTCGGTTGAGAAGGAAGTTTTCCGCGCATCCCGCTCCGACGCCTTTCTTTTTCAATTGTTCATTCAAATCGCGACTTTTTCAGCAGCCTGCTAGGCCGTCGCAAGCAACGGCCCTGCTGCATCGAAACACTGCGGCCATGGTTTTATTGAAAACGCTCTAAGGGGGGAATTATTGAGATATTCTTCTGTGCCTCTGTGCTTATGTCGCTGCACTCTATATCCCACTGCGTTTTGTAGATCCAATGAACTGGGAAGAAAAATACCAAAAGGGTGAAGTGTTCTGGAATAGAGGCGCCCCCTCGCCACCCATGAAACAATATCTGGAGCGACATCCGGTACGCGGACGTGCGCTGGTGCCGGGCTGCGGCCACGGGCATGAGGTAGCGCTGGCGGTGAAGTACGGATTGGACGCAACCGGGCTCGACATCGCACCAACCGGGATCGCCGCCGCCCGCGCGTTGTATCCGCAGCTAGCGGAGCGCTTAGTCGTCGCGGACTTATTTAATCCACCCGCAGAGATGCGCGGCGCCTTTGAGGTGGTGCTGGAGCACACCTGCATGAGCGGATTGCATCCGTCGCTGCGCGCCGATTACCGGCGCGGTATAGACCTGACCCTTCGTCCGGGTGGCTTGCTGATCGGAGTGTGGTTCATCAATCCAAATCTCGATCCGGGTGACGAGGGTCCGCCTTTTCCCTTCCGCGTGTCCGACCTGACTGCACTGTTTTCCCACGGCTACGAAATCATCGAAGATTATGTGCCAGACGTGGCCTTTGAAAGCCGCGTGGGCCGGGAGCGGTTACGCGTGCTGCGACGCATCGGGTAACTTCAACAGCAAAGCCATTGTCTCGCGAAGGGTTTAAAGGAGACGAAGGTCAAGCCCACTTCAATCCGGACCTTCGCTCCCTTCGAATCCTTCGCGAGACAATTCCCCGGAGACTTGCCGTGGCCGGTAAATCTAGAGCCTATTAAATAATAGTGTAGCCGACTATTTGTGTAGTGCCGCTGCTTGGCGTCGGTCTCGCTGGAGCTGGTGTATGGGTTCGCACGTCTAGGCCGTCGCGAGCAAGCTCGCTCCCACAGGTTCGATCAAATCGTCAGGACTTAGTTCACAGAATGACGCTCAACATCCACCCGGAATAATTTCGGCGATGCCACCTTCCGTAAATTTCCGGTGAAATTACGCCATTAAATCCGCTTCAAATCCCCTCCACCACTCTCGCATGCATGCGACTGTGATTCGGCCGGCCTTCGATAAAAAAGTTTCATCATGATGTCGTTGGCACGCGAGACCGCGCGTGTTTTTATCCGTGCTCCATGACAACTCACTCTCTCCTTACCGTCCCCGCCAACTCCACGGTCCTGGCTACGTTCGGCACCGGCCATGGCTACCGTTTCGATGCCGACACCGTCGCGCTCACCGCTTCCTTCAACGTCCGCTCGCCGCTCGCGCACCAACGCAATTGGACCCTTCAACTGTGGGCCTGCCCGAGCGCACCAACCGCCGCACGAGAACTGCAAGGGCAACTCGTCGCGACCGCCAGCTTGCCGCCGCTCGCCGAAATCGCAGACCCCGTGGAAACCTTCACGGTGAACGCTGTCGCCGTACCGCCCGCCGGCCAACGTGAGCAAACTCTCGTTCTCGCGCTCGTCGCCGCTGCCGCCGATGGACGCAGCGGTGGTGAGATCCACGATCTCGTCGTTTACCCGCGCCGCGAAATTTTCACGCTCCCGCGCCTGATCGACGGTGCCGTTGCTGATTTACGCGACAGCCACGTGATCCTCACCGCCGGTGCCATCGAGAATCCACGCAACGGAGATAATCTGTCCGGCTCCCTTTCCCTCGAACTCTGGGCGCTTCCCTCCGCTTATAACGGCGGCGATTTCACTGGTTCACCGATCGCCGGTGCCGTGCTCGGCTCGCTCGCCGGTCAATCCCGCTGGACCGGACTCCACATTCCTCTCGTGGCAAAACTGCCGCAGCAGAACGCTCAGCTCGTACTGATGCTACGCGAATGGAACGGCGTGACGTACCTCACGCGCGACTTCGTCAATTTAGCCGAGCCTTTCATCGCACCCGTTTCAACCGCTAAATCGAACGCCTCCGCCAAAGCCACCAAACCCGCGAAACGCGCGCGCAAGTCAGCCGCGTCCAAAAAAGTTTCAATCAACCTTGGGACTGAAGTCGAACTCGCTGCCGTCAAAAAATTATCCCACTCGATCGCACGGGCGATCATCGCTGGCCGTCCCTTCACCACGATCAACGACCTGATTAAAGTCAAAGGCATGGGCCCGAAGTTGCTCGCGAAAGTCCGGTCACACTTGCGACTCAATTGATCGACTAGGCGCGACGCCTCTGCCTGGAAAGGCACGCATCGAAAGCTTCCCCTCAAGCCCCGGCCACAAAGTCCGGGGCTTTTCTTTTTCCGAGGAATGAAGTTGTCTCGCGAAGGATACGAAGGGAGCGAAGGAAATACCATTAACCAGAAAACTTCAGAATGATTTCAACCCCATCCGGTCCGAACCTTCGCTCCCTTCGCATCCTTCGCGAGACAATGGCTATTCAGGTTGAAGTGGCCGGAAGATTAATCCGCACACCATTCCAATTTCACTTCTGCCAATCGCGCCAGATCCAACGCAACATATCGGGCAAAATCGCGCCACCGTGTTTGTCCGAGTGATTCCCATCACCCCACACGTGATTAATGTCGTAGCGCGGGCCGGTGTCTTTCTTCCGGTCCGCGTTGACGTTGGCAAATTCAAGGGCCGATAGCATCTGAAGATTCGCGAGATGCCAGTTACCGTGTTCGTTGGTCAAAGCCGTCCACTCCGGTTTAAATCCCAGCGTATTTTCGATATTGCTCAAATCATTCGTGCCATCCTGCAGAAAAATATGGATCGGCTTGATCGGATTTTTCCGGATCAAGGTCGGATACATATCACCGCCGGGAATCATCGGCTGACCATCGTGCGCCGGTTTATACCCGATGGAAGTGAAGCTGCCGATCATGCTGATCACCTTGCGGAATTGATCCGGCCGCTGCCAGGCCACAGTCCACGCGCAAATCGCCCCGCTGCTCGTACCGCCGATCACACGATTCTCCGGATCGTCCGTCAGTCGGTATTTCTTGCCGATCTCCGGCAGCAACTCCTCGATCAACATGCGCGAATAAGTATCGCTGAGCGCATCGTACTCCTCCGGGCGATGATTGGGATTACTCAGGCCGAGATTATCCGGATAATGCTCACTCAGATTTCCGGGCGTGATGAAAAGTCCGATCGTCACCGGAATCTCCTTCTTATAAATTAAATTCTCGAGGACCTGCGGCACACTCAATTCACCACCGGGATGGGTCGCCCGCTGGCCGTCCTGAAACACCAGCAGCGCGGCGGGTTTTTCCGCGGAGTATTGCGCCGGAACATAAATCCAATACCGGCGAACTGTGCCGGCGATGATCTGACTGTGAAATTCGAATGGACCTTCGAGTCGCCCCTTCGGCACGCCGGCCTGCGGCAGCGAATCGGCCGTCTTCGGATAATCGTTAAGCTTTCGCTGCGGGGCAACGGCGTCGGCCGCTGGAAGGGAGGCCGCGCCGACCAGGAGCGCGCCGAGAATCAGAGGGAGGATTTTCATAGGGATAGAAAGCAAGCAACCAAACACGGGAAAGAAAATACGCGGGGTGGCGTACTTCCGCCCTTTTCTTAAGCGACAAAAAGCGCAAAGCGCACTTTAATTTTAGTCTTTCAAAAGAACGGGGTCAGCCCAGCCGAGGTGAAACCTCCCCCCGGAATTCGAATCCCGTCCCTCATTGGTCAGACTGCATAAACGGCTGAGTCTTGAGCCAGGCAATTAGCTCCGCCGCCATCGCCCGGTGATCACTCACGCGCGGATGATTCTCTGACCAGTGCTTGAAAATAAATTGGCTGATCGCGGGATCATTCACCTCGATCTCCTTCACCGCCTCCTCCCACGCCTCGCGGAACGGCGCACTCTGCGACCCACCAAACATCCCACCCCGCATTAACACGAGCCGCGCTCGCGGATAGGCCGCCCGAATACCTCGAATCAAAGCCACGTAGCCCGCCGTAAAGCCGGCCGGAAACGGCTGCTGCTGATTCCGCGTAAATGAATCGTCGTTCTCGCCAAAATTAATCAGCGCCACGTCGGGCTGCCACGCCTTCAGATCGGCGCGGGCCGAATCAGCCGCCCGGTAAAGCCGGTCCCATACTTGCCCCGCCGTCACCTCCAC
>JANYFP010000025.1 GCA_025362555.1 Verrucomicrobiota bacterium | reverse complement strand
CTGCCGACTCTGGCGCGCGCGGCAGGTGTTGCGTTGGTTTGGTAACGCCGTCCCAAAGGATTTGCCGTCGCGACCCCATTCCACAGGCACGGAGGCCTGTGGCTACTCAATCCTTGGCTCAAGTCCACGGCACGAACTGAGGGCAGCCCTCGCGCCGCCTGCCAACCCGCATTCAAATCTCTTAATTCGTAAATCATAAATTCAGCTCAGATGCTCTTGAAGCGGGCTTCGACGAGGCTCATCAGGCGGTCGAGGACGAAGCCCACGAGACCGATGGTGATGATGCAGAGAATGATTTGTTCGTAGATCAGCGCGTTGTATTGCTGCCACAGGAAACCGCCGACTCCCGGGCGGCCGGTGAGCATCTCGGCGGCGACAATCACGAGCCACGCGATGCCGAGACTCAGTCGGAATCCCGTGAACATGTAGGGCAGCGTCGCCGGAATGAGGACTTTGAAAAGTGTTTTGGTGCGCGAGAGTTTTAGCACCTTCGCGACGTTCAGATAATCCTGCGGGATGGCGCGGACACCCACGGCGGTGTTGAGCACGGCGGGCCACATCGAGCAGATCGCGACTGTGAAGAGTGCGGCGGCGTCGGAGGCACCGAAGAGAAGTTTGCCGTCGCTGTTGGTGAGTTTGAACGAACTGAAGAGCACCATGCCGAGCGGGAGCCACGCGAGTGGGGAGACGGGCCGCAGAATCTGAATGATCGGGTCGAACATTTTCGTGAACGACTTGGAGAGGCCGAGGCAGAAACCGATCGGTGTGCCGATGATCAGCGCGATGAAATAGCCTTCGGCGACCAGCTTCAACGAGAGCCACGTGAAGGCCAAAATGCCCTGGTCCATCTCGCCGCGTTTCGCGAACGGCTCCAAGACATACGGTTTTGATTCGGTCCACGTTTTGCCGGGAGTCGGCAAGTCGCGCGACCACGTCTTGCTGGAGGCGTACCAGAGGATGAAAACGATGGCGACTCCGACGAGCGGAAGGAGGAGGCCGTCAAGGCGTTTGAGTTTTTCTTTCATAATCAGGCGGGGATTAAAGGTTGGAAGCGGGCGGTGTGGACGGCGTGGGCGCGGGCGAATCTCTCGGGATCGGCCGGATCGAAGATCGTGCCGTCGAAAAATCTTTCGGGAGCGAGATTCACCTGGCCTGGGGTGACGCCAATTTCGGTCAACGCAGCGGAGTAGAATTCCGGCCGCATGATTTTCGCAGTAATTGCGTGGTAGTCCGGAGCGCCGAAGGTCATGGCCCAGCGGCGCATTTGACTGAGCCACCAGAGGGCGTAGCGCGGCTGCGGATGATTGGCGTCGCGGCGGCTGAAATTTACGGCATGCCGGTCGCCTGCAATACTCCGGCCATCTCCGAAATCGAATGTGCCGGTGAGGCGGGGAAGAATTTGGGCGGACGGGCAACCGACGTAGGCCGGTTGACTGAGCAGGGCGGCGAGCTCGGCATGGTTGGCAGCATCGTCGCACCAGCGGCCAGCGAGGTGCAGGGCGGTGAGGGCGGCCGTGACTGTGGCGGGTTGAGCCGCGGTGAAGGCGGCGGTGAAAGCCAGCGCCTTTTCGGGATGATCCGGCCAGATTTGTTGTGACGTGATTGCGGTGTAGCCGAGATTTTCCGCAGCGGCGCGGGCGTTCCACGGTTCGCCGACTGAGAAACCGTCGAGCTGGCCCTGGCGCAAATTTTCCACCATTTGCGGTGGAGGAATGGTGATGAGGGCGAGGTCGTGATCGGGATTGATGCCGCCGGCGGCGAGCCAACTGCGGAGCCAGAGGGCGTGGGTGCCGGGCGCGAGGGTCATGGCGAACACGGCAGGGCGGCCGGCATCGCGGCGGGCGAAAATTTCCTTCGCCAGCGGCTTCGCTTCGGTGGTGACGCGGCCGCGGTATTTGGCGGCAAGGGTGATCGCCTGTCCATTGCGTGAAAGAATCCACGGAATGACGAGGGGACGGGCTTTGGGGCCGAAGTGGCCGAGGGCGGTGGCGAACGGAATCCCAAAGAGCAGATGGGCGGCCTGGCAGGTCCCGTTGTCGAGCCGTTCGCGCGCGGCGGTCCAACTGGGCGTCCGCTCCAGAGTCACATTAAGGCCGGCCTGTTTGAAATAGCCGCGTTCCAGCGCGACGACGAGCGGGGCGCAATCGGTGAGCGGCAGGAAGGCGAGGTTAAGGGCGGTGGACATTAGGAACAGAGCGGAGTGGAACGCGGCGGACAGTCTGAAAAAATAGCTGCCAGACGAGAAATAGCCTCAGGGCAGTGGGAAGAACTTTCCGGGATTGCACGCATGGGAGGAATTTCTACGGTGGCAGAGTTGTTTAGTCGCAACCTGGCCGGGCGTGGTGGCTTCCCTTCGCGGGGAAACCGGCTGCGCCCGGCTTTAGTTTTTTGAATCAGAGGTGCGCGCGGGTGCGCTCAGCCTTTGAGGGAGTTGATCGCGAAGCCTTTCGCGTAGGCTTCGAGATCACCGGTGGGATCGAAGGTGACGCCGTCGAAGAGCGTCTCTTTCGAGGTATCGACGCCACCGTGGGTGTAGCCGATTTCCTTCAT
>JANYFP010000003.1 GCA_025362555.1 Verrucomicrobiota bacterium | reverse complement strand
TGACGCCGACGATCGTGTCGAACTCGTCGTCGGGGAACGGTACGTTGGGTGCGACACGTTGCGACTGGAACATCTGGCCGACCTGGAACGAATCGTCGCCCGCCCCACCGTCGATCGTGGTGATGCTCGCATTGTTCCTATGGACTGGTTATCGAGAATATCACATTCGCGCGCTTGATGAGCAGATTGCCGAGGCCACGCGACAGATCGATGGCAACGCCAAGCAAAATAAAGAAGCACTGCGTTTGAGTCAGATTTTCGCCGGCGAGGAGAAGAAGCTGCATGAAGCGATAGATTTCCTGCGTACGCCAATTTCCGCTTCGGAATATATTAATCTCCTCGGACAGACCTTGCCCAAGGAAATCTCCATTGAATATGTGGAAGCCCGGTTGCTTGATCGGAAAAGCCAGGTTTTTGTGGTGCGCGGGCTGGTGGCAGGTACGCGGGACCAGGCCAGCGGCAGTGCCTCAAGTTATGTCGATACGCTCCGGGCGCACCAGGTGCTGGGAAAGATTTTTGACCCGATAACTTTGGAAAAATTAAATCCTGATGCTGGCACGGGTTTGCTCACTTTTGAGATTTCAATGAAAATAAAACCGGAGGGTAAATAACCATGACCTCCACTGACATCATCGCATTAGTTAAGAAGCAACCTATCGGATTTGGGTGTGGCTTACTGAGTTTGACTCTGGCGGGCCTGCTCTACTATCGGAGCGATAAGATTGATGAAAACCAGGCGGAGTTTGACACCAAGGCCGCCGCGGCGGCCAAAATCACGGCTAACGTAAATGCGTCGAAAAACCTGCCGGAACAGGTGACAGAAATCCAAGCCGCGACCAAAGAATTGGAAAACCGGTTGGTTCGGGCCGGGCAGCTAGCGGTGAACCTGCAGTCTTTTTATAAACTGGAAGCGGAAACCGAAGTGAAGTTGCTCGATATTCGGCAAAATGTTCCGGCCAAAAATGGAGCGGGGGCCTATGTGGGCATACCGTATAATGTCTCGGTCCAAGGTTCCTATAAGCAGGTCATGGCGTTTTTGAACCGCCTTGAAAACGGCCGCCATTTTTGCCGCATTTCCAATGTGGTTTTCGGGAAGATTGTCGGCGCGACAGACAGCACCGCGATGACTCTAACCCTCAATCTCGAACTCCTCGGCCAGCCATGATTATTTCGAGAAATAAAAAGATCCAGGTTATCATCGCGCTGGTCGCTTTGGTCGGCAGTTGTGTCGGCGCAGAGGACAGTGTGGCGGTATTGAGTCCGGCCAAGCGACAGGACGTTTTGGAGAAAGCAAAGAAACTGCTGACGATTCGTGATGCATCACCCGTAACGATTGATCCATTTCACTCCAGTGCATTTTCGGAGATGATTTCCGGTCCGAAGGCTAATCCTGTGGCCGCCGTCGCACTGGGGGTAAGCCCACGGACTGAGCACGAAATATTGCAGGCGATTGCGACGAGCCTGAAACCGAGCGGTAACTTTGTCCTGAGCGGACAACCCACTTTGGTCTTCGGTCAAAAGAGGGTCAAAGCGGGTGGCCTCCTAACAATTACCTTTGAAGGGACTGAATACACTCTAGAAATCACCGCCATTGAACGCACTAGCTTTACCCTCCGGTTGAACCGAGAGGAATTTACCCGGCCAATCAAATAAAGATCGAACTATGAGCACACGCATCCTCCTCACCGCGCTCCTCACGGCGGCACTCACCACGCCGATGTTGGCACAAACGGAAGCGCCTCCCGCTACCCCACAGCCCACGGCTGCTCCTGCCCGGCCGACTGCGGCCGAGGGCGCCACTCCTGCAGCGGTCACTGCCGCCGCAGTCAACCGCGACAAGGATACTCTCTCGGTTGATTTTCCTGATGAGGATATCAAGACGATTCTCCGCAACGTCGCCGATCTCTTCGAACTCAACCTCGTGGTGCCCGATACTGTAACGGGCAAGACGACGATTAAGATGCACGATGTAACTTGGCGTCAGATCTTCCAAAATGTGCTCGCGCCCATCAAATTTACCTATGTCGAGGATGGAAATATCATTAAGATCGTCAGCAATGAGACCTTGCTTGATGAGCCCGGTACGACCGAAGTTTTTATCCTGAATAACGCCAAAGCTGCCGACATTAAACCCACGATTGATGGTTTGGTGGAGTCGGGGAAAGGTGGAAAAATCGTGATCGATGCTCGCAGTAATGCGCTCGTTATTACCGAGCGGCCATCCCGGATGAGTCGCATCCGCGGGATTATTGAACAGCTCGATAAAGCAACTGACCAAGTGATGATTGAGTCCAAGTTTGTTGAGGTCACTGATCGCGATATGCGTAACATCGGCGTCAATTGGGCTTCGCTCCAGGGACAGACTCTGTCGGTCAGCAAAATAGGCCAGACCTTTACCCGGTCTCAGGGGCAAACGTCGACTGATGGTATGACTGGTACTGGCAACTCTAGTGCCGGAAATGCGGTGACCTATGTGACTAATCCTCCCATTACCGGACCCAACGGACAATTCGCTTCTTCCACGATAAACCTTCCAACCGGTTCGGTTACCGGTTTGCCCACGCCGCTTGCAGGTAATACCTCGCTGGCGAATTTCGTCGCAGGAACGCCGGCGGTTGACCCGGTCGCTGGCGGGAATGGAGTCCCCGGAATCCCCGGTGTCGCTGCGACGCCGAGCACGGCTACTGCCTTCAACACCTACACTGGAACGAACACGAATTTACTGAGCAATTTGGTCGGGCTCACCAACTCCAACGGTACTTCCCGTCTGGCTTCAGCCGTATTTTCCGCCTCTGACTTTAACATCATTGTATCTGCGCTGAAGTCGCAGAACAACACGAAGATTGTCTCCAATCCTACGGTCGTAACTCTCAACAATACGGAAGCCGTATTGAATGTCGGCCAAGAATATCCTATTCCGAACTACACTTACAATACCGAGCGCGGCAGCTTTGAGGTGTCTGGCTTCACGTATAAGCCGATCGGCATTATTCTTAAGGTCACGCCGCAGGTAAATGCTCAGGGTATTATCAAACTCGCGCTCGAGCCCGAGGTCAGTCAGCGCGACGGTGTATCCAACTTTGGCGGCGCCAGTATTCCAATTGTCGCAACGCGCAAAGCTAAGACCCAAGTGTCACTCAAGGATGGCTACACGATGGGTATTGGTGGATTGATCGCGTCGTCTGCGAGTCACGGTGGAACCAAGGTTCCCGTGCTGGGTAACATCCCGGTACTTGGCCGTCTTTTCTCTTCAAAGAGTGTCGACGACGAGACGACCAATTTGCTGATTTTTATCACCGCAAAAACGGTGGCTTCGGATGGTGCTGCACCGGAAGAGGTGTTTGATCCCCGTGCGGTTAGGGCGATTGGCCTTACTCACGATGATCTGCCAGGAAATCGCGCCGTAAAAGGAACCGATTTGTTCGCTCCGGCTCCCGCGCCAGCATCCGCATCCGCGAAGTAACGGTTCGATCGTAAGATCATTTTCAAACCGGCGGAATTTTCCGCCGGTTTTTTTTATGTCCGGCGAAAGAGGGCGTGGCGTGAGGCAAATTTTATGCGAGCCACCGATCAGGATTCTTGGGGGATTGCGGCAAGGACTCAATATTTGTTAGCCATTTTGAATGACGTTCCTACATTCTGTGAATGGCTGGCATTGTGAATTCTCCTCCCACCATTCAACCGTCTGGTGACTTCAATGATCTCTTTTTGCGGGTGCGCCCGCAGATGGCGGCGCTTGATCGTTTTATGCGTCACCAGGTGGATTGCTTTGAGCCGGAAATTCGCGGCATGGCCGCCTATTGTCTGGATACCACCGGTAAACGACTCCGTCCCACGATGGTTTTTGTCAGTGGTTGGCAGGGGCAGGATGTCGTGTCGGATGACTTGGTTCGGGCTGCTGGGGTGGTGGAAATGGTGCATCTCGCCACGCTTGTTCATGACGATATTATGGATAAAGCGGAATTGCGCCGCAATCGCCGCACCGCGTCGCGTGAGTTTGGTCCCGACGCCGCCGTACTCCTTGGCGACGCGCTTTTTTCCCAAGCGTTGCACGTGGCCTCACAATTTCCCACGACCGAGGTCTGCCGCATGGTTTCAGAGTCGACGAGAAAGGTCTGTTCCGGTGAAATCATGCAGACGTTACGCCGGCGTGATATTACTATTTCTCTGGCGGAATATCGACGCATGATCGATCTGAAGACGGCGGAACTTTTCCGGGTTTCTTGCTATTTGGGCGCGAAACTTTCCGGCCATGGTGAGGCCTTCGCCAAGGCCGCTGACCACTTCGGGCATCACTTGGGAATCGCGTATCAAATTTACGATGATCTCGCGGATTTCGTGGGTGAAGAATCCCGGATTGGTAAAACCTTGGGCACGGACTTGGCCACCGGTAAGTTAACTCTGCCCTTGATGTTTCTGCTCGAGCAAGTTTCGCCAGCAGAGCGCGCCGCTACGATCGCGGCACTCAGTGGCGGTCAACCACTGGGTTTGGCCGCGAGTCGGCAACGCATGACTGAATTGGGCATAGCCGGTCGGATCGTGGTGGCCATTGATGAGGAATTGCAAATCGCGACTCGCGGCCTGGATCCTTTTGTCCATTTGGCACCAGTACCTCTGATGCTGCAGTTGGGAAGTATGTTGAAAGCGCAGGTGGCCACGCTTCAAACTTCTGCTGAATCCAGCTAATTTGCGTTTGCTTGGACCATCCTGATTCATAGCCTCGTCTTCGTGCGATGAATTTGTCCAAGGTATTTACCAAGGCTATTATCACCTCCCCGGAACGACGGCTGGAGGCTGATGCTGATTTAACCATCGTAAAACAGGTTCAGGCAGGCGATGTCGCCGCGTTCGATCAGCTGATTCTAAAATATCGTGAGCGACTTTTCGGGGTCGTTTATAACCTTACCTCAAACCGAGAGGATGCATCTGACCTGACGCAGGACGCTTTTATTAAGGCATTTCAATCGATCAATCGCTTCCAGGGGAATTGTTCGTTCTTTACCTGGTTGTATAAAATCGCTCTCCATACAACACTTAGTCATCTACGTAAGAATAGGTTGCGGACATTTTTTAGCCTGGAGAAGATTCACGAAGACGGCACCAATGCTCAAATTCTTGAACAATTAACGGACAAGAAAGGAGCCGACCGGGACACCTATCTTAAGGAGCTTCAGGAAAAATTGAACGAAGCGCTGCAAAAATTGTCTATCCCCCACCGAACAGTGATTACGTTATTCGAAATTGATGGACTGAGTCATTCAGAAATAGCCCAAGTCGTGGGCTGTTCCGAAGGCACGGTTCGTTCCCGCCTTCATTACGCCAAGCAATTTTTGCAAGGCGAGATGAGCAAGTACCTCAGCTCCTAATCGCGCATGTCCAACCCTGATCAGCGTTCAAAAGTTACCGTGGAGGATCTCCTCCACCTCAAGCGCATGGAGCGCCCGGCAGAAGATTTTTGGGTCAATTTTGAGCGTGAAATGCGCCAGAAACAATTGTCGGCGCTCGTTGAAAAACGGGCCTGGTGGCATGCGTTGCCGCAGATTTTCGGCCGTCGCGTTTATTTGCCAATTGGAGCCACTGCTATTCTCGCTTTCACGTTGGTCTCAGTGAAATATTCCAGTCCGCTTCAAGTGGTTCAGGCTGTCGCCGAGCCCGTGAATGTGCTCCCAACGGTTATATCCAATTATCAAGCGGATAACGCCCCTTCGGTTGCCAGTTCCAATTCCTTTAGCTCGCAATTGATCAATCGATCCGAGCAAACGATGGTTGGGGTGACAGAGCCTTCGGCCGCTTCCGCCAGCATGAAAGCGATGGATGCGGCGATTTCCCAGGAACCTCGTAGCTCTGATACTGTGGTCAAGGACTCCCCGTCCGCTCGTTCGATTGCGGCCAATCTTGCTCATCTGGAGCAGTCCGAGCCAGAGCTTATTAATTCCGTCTTGGGTAGCCGCCTCAGTTCGCCAGCGCGCGTTCAATCAGCTTCTGCGCCCGTTGCGGAATTAGCCTCACTCACCTCAAACAGTGCTTCCAAGCGGAACCGGCTCTTGGCTCATTACGGTGATCGCCAAATAGAAACTGAACCAACCTCAACTGAGGCCGTCAGGGAACGTCTTTCTCGCCGTCTTGCTGATAGCGACTTTAATGACCACTTTAGCCGCATCGGTCTTAAAGGAAATCGAGTTTCCCTGAAATTTTAGATCTACCGCTTCCGCTCTGAATCTTGAAACCCGCTACGGCGGGTTTCTTTTTTTGCCCGTCTGGCCCGTACTAATCGCCGGATGTTCCGGCCATTTTTCAATAGCCGGAACCGGATCGTCTACTTGCCTTTCTCCGGCACGCAGATGCCGCAGTGATTGACAAAGAAATCCGTGCCTTTGTCGTCCACTAAAATGAAGGCCGGGAAGTCGGTGACTTCGATTTTCCAAACGGCTTCCATGCCGAGTTCGGGATAATCCAACACCTCAACCTTCTTGATGTTGTCCTGGGCGAGAATCGCGGCGGGACCGCCAATACTTCCGAGATAGAATCCACCGTGCTTTTTGCATGCGTCCGTTACCACTTTGCTGCGATTGCCTTTGGCCAGCATGATCATTGACCCGCCGAGTGACTGAAAAAAATCCACGTAGCTGTCCATACGACCGGCGGTTGTCGGGCCAAATGAACCCGAGGCGAACCCAACGGGAGTCTTCGCCGGCCCGGCATAGTAGACGGGGTGTTTTTTAAGATAATCAGGCAATCCTTGTCCCGCCTCGATGCGCTCCTTCAATTTCGCATGGGCGCTGTCGCGCGCGACAATCAGTGTGCCGGTCAGCGAAACACGGGTCGTGACCGGATGCTTTGAAAGCTCCGCCAGTATTTCCGGCATCGGACGGTTCAGATCGATCCGGACAAAATTCGTATCTTTGAACGTCTTCAGGTTATCCGGAATAAAACGACCTGGATCGGTTTCCATTTTCTCCAGGAAAATGCCGTCCTTGGTGATCTTGCCCTTGATGTTGCGGTCTGCGCTGCACGACACCCCCATGCCCACCGGGCAACTCGCCCCGTGGCGGGGCAAGCGGACGATGCGGACGTCGAGCGCGAAATATTTGCCGCCGAACTGGGCGCCCACTCCGCTTTGCTGCGCCAACTTCAGAACTTTTGCCTCCATTTCCACGTCGCGGAAAGCCCGGCCGTGTTCATTGCCAGTCGTTGGCAAGGCATCGAGATACTTGGTCGAAGCCAATTTTGTAATCTTCATGCACGCCTCGGCGCTCGTGCCACCGATGACAAAAACCAAATGATAAGGCGGGCAAGCCGAGGTGCCGAGCAATTGCATTTTCTCGGTGAAAAACTTTTCCAGGCTCTTCGGGTTGAGGAGAGCTTTCGTTTCCTGAAAGAGATAAAGTTTGTTCGCGGATCCGCCGCCCTTGGCCACAAAGAGAAACTCAAACTTGACGCCCTCGGTCGCCATCAGGTCGATTTGCGCCGGTAGGTTTGTCTCGGTATTTACCTCATTGAAGATGTCCAGCGGGGCGACTTGTGAGTAACGAAGATTTTCCTTGGTGTAGCATTCGTAAACACCGCGCGCCAATTGCTCCGCGTCATTGCTGTCGGTCCAAATTTTCTGACCCTTTTTCGCGAAAATCGCGGCCGTGCCTGTGTCCTGGCACATGGGCAAAATGCCCTTGGATGCGATCTCTGCATTCTTGAGTAGAGTCAGCGCGACGTAACGGTCGTTGGCTGAGGCTTCCGGGTCCTGTAGAATCGCGGCCACCTGGGCCAGATGCTTTGGACGCAGATAAAAACTGGTGTCGTGAAACGCCTCGCGGGCGAGGTAGGTCAGCGCTTCTGGTGCAACCTTTACTATTTCCTGGCCTTCAAAAAGGCTCGTGGAAACGCCTTCCTTGGACAACAGGCGATATTCAGTTTCGTCTGCTCCGAGCGGCAGCGGGTCTTGATAGACGAAGGGCGGAGTTGGCATGGGATTGGGTACCCTGCAAGAGGACCCACGAATGCCTGCTTCGCAATCTTGAACGGGATGCGGCGGAACGCGCGTTCAGAGAATCTTCAGTTTTGGCAAATCCTGCACGTCAATATAGCCGGCGGGTTTCCCCTCCGTATCCAGTGCAACTAGGTCGGAGATCTTGAATTGTTGAAATATTTTCAACGCTTCCACAGCCAGTACTTCGGTGGAAATACTCCGTGGATTACGGGTCATAAATTGAGCTACTGATTTTTTCAGGAAGTCCGCTCCGCCGTTTAACGCACTGCGCCGGAAGTCTCCATCGGTGAATATTCCGGTCATCACTCCGCTGGGATCGACGAGCGCCACCGCGCCAGCTTTCGCCTTCGTCATGGCGAAAATCGCTTCTTGGACGGTGGTTTTATCTTCACTCAAAACCGGACACGCCTCGCCGGTGCGCATGATATCTTTGACGCGCAACAGCAAGGTCATACCCAGGGTTCCCGCCGGGTGATATTTCGCAAAATCTTCGCGGGTCAGCCCCGAGCTTTCCAAGAGTACCATGGCCAGCGCATCACCGAGCGCGAGCGCGGCGGTGGTGCTCGCGGTGGGCGCAAGTTCGAGCGGACACGCCTCGCGGGGCGCTGAATAGATGAGTTGATAATCCGCGCCCCGGGCCAGCTCGCTGGAAGGCGCCCCCGTCAACGCGACCGTTTTCAGTCCGAATTTTTCGAACAACGGGAGTAACCGGAGCATCTCTCCAGTCGCGCCACTGTTGCTTAATAAAATAGCCAGATCGCCTGACGCGCAAAGCCCGAGATCGCCGTGCAAAGCTTGGGTCGGGTCAAGAAAACAAGAGGGCACTCCGATGCTATTTAAAGTTCCGGTTAGCTTTTGCGCGATATGGGCATTTTTGCCCACACCGGACAAAATCACTTTGTGCCCGGTCTTGACGGTGGTTTCCACGGCTCGGACGACCGCCACAAAATCCTTGTTCAGTACGACCGCTGTAGCTTCCAATGCCTCGCGTTCGATGGCGAGGCAGTTACGGGCTTTGGCTAGGATGGTCTTGTCGTCGAGCGGCATCTAAAACTTGTATTGGTGGAACGCTGGCGCAAACCTAGCGGTCGACCATTTTCGTTCAATGCATTTCCGTCCATGATCCGTCTTGTGCCCAATCTCCATCGTCTGTTGCTGCTCTTGCTGGGCGTACTGGCGCTTGGTCTCACAGGCTGCCCGGATAAAGAACGGCTGAGCTCCGCGACCGAAGTGGACGATCCTAATTATCGTGAGGGTCAAGCCCTGCTTAAGACCGGTCGCAAGCAGGAGGCGCTCAGTGCTTTTCTCAAGGTGATCGGAACTCGCGGTGACGAGGCCCCGGAATCCCATCTCGAAATCGGACTGCTCTATCTGCAGCACATTAACGACCCGCTTTCGGCGATCTATCATTTCAAGAAATATCTCGCGCTCCGGCCTAACAATCCGCTGGCGTCGCAGGTGAAACAGCGCATCGATGCCGCGACTCGCGAATTCGCCCGCACGCTCCCGGCTCAACCGCTCGAGGGCCAGCCGCAGCGGGTCGATTTGGTTGCCGCTTTGGATCGCATGAAGCAGGAAAACGATGCACTTAAACAGGAACTGGCCGATTTGAAGGCCGGTCGTAATCTCCCTGTTTCCGCCTCACCTGAATCACACGCTGAGGCCGCACCGATCGTCGCGGCGTCGCCATCGGCCTTTACGTTCACCGTCGATACGATGCCCACCGTTCGAACCCGCCCGGCCGCGTCGGCTTCGGCTCGTCCCGGTGCAGCCCCGGCTCCTTCGCGGGTGACACCCGCGCCAGTTCAAGCTTCCCCCGCTCAAGTTACCGTGAGTACGTCGCCTGCGCGCTCAGCCCCGGCGCGAAAGCACGTGGTACGTCCCGGCGACAGCCTGTCCAAAATTTCCATGCAGTATTACGGCAACCGCACTCGCGTTAAGGATATCTACGCCGCCAATCGTGGGGTGATGAAGAGTGAAACTGACCTGAAGGTGGGGATGGAACTCAAACTCCCGTAGACAAGCGCAGCGGGGATTTGATCTTATTTTGCTACGAGCGCCTGCTCCAGATCCGCGATCAAATCATCGGCGTCCTCAATGCCCACGGACAAACGCAACATGTCCGCTGGCGCCGGACTGTTCGCACCCTCGGCACTGGCGCGATGTTCGATCAGGCTTTCGACTCCGCCGAGGGAGGTCGCTCGTTTCCATAATTGAGTGCGCGCTGCGACGCCGATGGCGGCGGCTTCGCCGCCTTTGATCCGGAGGGAAAGCATTCCGCCAAAACCACCGCTCATTTGCTTCGCGGCAATCGCGTGTCCGGGCGCAGAGGGCAATCCAGGATAAAGTACGCCTTCGATTCGGTCATGTCCTGAAAAATATTCTGCGATCTTTTGTGCCCCGCGACACGCGGCCGGCACGCGCACAAAAAGCGTGCGCATGCCACGCAGCAGCAGCCACGCCTCAAATGTGCCCAATACCGCTCCGCCATTTTTTCGCACACTCTTGATGCGCTGCCAGAATGCATTGTCTTTCGCCGTCACCAGCGCGCCGGCAATGACGTCCGAGTGGCCGTTCAGGTATTTGGTGGCCGAGTGCATGACGATATCCGCGCCCAACGCGATCGACTGCGTTAACACTGGGGAGGCCGTCGTTGAGTCCACCGCGAGTATCGCCCCTGCGCGGTGTGCGATTTCGGCCGCGACTGCGATGTCGGTGATCACCCACGTGGGATTGGCCGGGGTTTCGATCCACACGAGTTTGGTGCGGCCCGGTTGCACCGCACGCGCGATCGCGGCGGAATCGGACGCATCGACCAAATCGATTTTCAAGCCCCATTCCGTCGCGTAACCCGTGAGCCAATGGCGCAACGCCCAATACATCACCTTGGGTGCGACTACGTGATCGCCCGGTTTTAGAGCGAGAAAAACACTCGTGGCCGCAGCCATGCCGGAACTGAACAACGCGGCTCCTGCGCCGTGCTCCAAATGATTCAGCAGTGCCTCGGGTTGATCGAAAGTGGGATTGTCCGCCCGCGCGTAGACGCGTCCCGAGCGAAATTGATTGTCTTCATCGCGCAGGTACGTGGTGGCCGGTTGGATTCCCGGTGAGATCGCGCGCGTTTTTTCGTCGATCCAACCGAGGGCTTGGGCGGCGACACTCGCCGGTTTGAAAGACTGGGGCTCCATGCCTGCAATCAGAGTCGAAAGCGGCCGGACTGCAAAGACGGATTCAACTGTCGCGACATTCTTCCGCCGAATTGTGCTGATCCGGTTGGAGCGCTCCGATTGTCGGTCGGGCTTTTTGTCAGGCTGATTTTATGGTTATGCCTAAATTCGGCTGCCGAGCTGTAGGAGGGGCTTTACGCCCCGATTCTGGGTGCACGATGGCCGCGGACATTTGAGCGGGGCATAAAGCCCCTCCTATAGCTCAATTCCCGCGCGGCGCGACCGCACTCCGCTGCGGACTCGCAGGAAGCGCGAATGTCTCGGGCGCGTCCGGATATGCCGGATCGAATCCGGTGAAATCGGTTGCGATGAAATTGGCGAGTGGCAGATCGGAATTACGAATGCCCTGCGTAATGCACTTCGCGAGTTCGTAGGCCCCATAATTATTGTGGTGCGTGATGTCTTTGCCGCCGTTGCTGAAAGCGAGCGGTGATTTTATCGGCCCCAGTGCTTCGTAGAAGGTTATGCTCATGCGTTCCAGATCGATCAGGGTAACTTTTTGTTCCACCGCCACCTCGCGCACCGCCTGCGGGTAATCGCCGTGGGAGTTCTTGATTTTTCCGTGCTCATCGAAATTCCGCCGTTGCATCGAGGTAACTAAAATCGGGGTGACCCCACGCAGCCGGGCTTCGGCGATGAAAACGCTGAGGTACGCTTTATACGTCGTGTGCGCCTCAACGTAGGTTTGCGGCCAGTTTTTCTTTTCGTCATTGTGACCGAATTGGATGACCAGCGTGTCGCCGGTTTTAATCTGACTGAGCACCTTGGCGAGTCGCAGGCCGGAAATAAATGATTTCATCGTCTCGCCGGATTCGGCGTGGTTCGCCACGGCGACACCGGAAAGAAAACGCGGGAGCATCTGTCCCCAGCTGGCGCCCGGTTCGTAGCCTTGGTCCGTGACGGTGGAATCGCCGACAAGATACACGGTTGGCACGAGCGCCGGTTCAAGGGTGAGCGCAACAAGGCTCGGGGCCGTGCGGTTGAATTCCAGCGTGAGTTTATCGTCCCAGCGCAGCAGGCCGATTTCGCGATCGTTGAGCGCTACCGCCGAACCGCCGGGCGCGTTTTTCTCCGGTGGAGGCACGTGGCTGTTGCGCACGTTCACTAGGAATTCCTTGGTGATGAATTCGCCCGGTTTGGTCTCGACGCGTTCGAGCATCAGTTGGCGTGACTCGGCTTTAACAGTGTTAACGGATGCGCTTTGTTGATCACCGAAGGTGACTGTGACCCGATAGTTTCCTTCGGGTACGGCGACGGAAAAATAGAATGGCTGGTTGGTCGCGCTCGGACTCGTGCCGAGATCAAAACCAAAACCACGCTCAACGGAAAACACGTCGGTTGCACCGACGTGGACATGGTCAGGCAAAGGCGGGACTGAGCCGAAATCGAATTTAGCTTTGGCGGTGACGGTGGTGGCCGACTGTAGTGTCGCCGCCAGGCACAGACTGAGGAGGGTGGCTGATAAGATTCTTTTCACGGAGAGAATCAGGTTCTCAGAATTTTGGGCCAAGAACTTTTGACTCGCCCCGCTTGAGTTTAAGTTCGGTGATTTTTTCCCCGTAACGGACAATGCCACCCGTGCCGGCGATGCTGCGAATCGTAGCGCTCGTCAACTTGCCTTCGTTCCAGGCGAGATCGACTTCGAATCCGCCTCGCGCGCGCAAACCTTTGACGGAACCCGAGGGCCAGGCCGCGGGCAATGCCGGCAAGAGGTGAAGCTCACCCGTTTGACTTTGCAGCAGCATTTCGGCGATCGCAGCGGTGGCACCAAAATTTCCATCGATTTGAAATGGCGGATGCGCATCGAAGAGATTCGCATATGTGCCGCCGGCGTTGTTCGTCTCAGTGCCTTTCGTGGCCTGCTCCGCCGCGCGCGCCCCAGGAACCGCCAGTTGCCCGCGCAACATCCGATGGGCGTGATCGCCGTCGAGGAGGCGGGCCCAGTAGGCGATTTTCCACGCCATCGACCAACCCGTGCCGGCGTCGCCGCGCCCTTCCAAAGTTTTGCGTGCGGCCGCGGCGAGCTCGGGAGTTTTGGTCGGCGAGATCTGCCGGCCCGGATAAAGGGCGAACAGATGCGAGACGTGACGATGCGTGTCCTTGGGGTCGTCGCGATCAACCATCCATTCTTTGAGCTGACCCCATTGGCCGATCGCGGGCTTCACAAGGCGATCGCGCAACGCGGCAATTTGGTCGCGGAAAGCGCGGTCGTGGCCGAGTACGTCGGCCGCTTCCACCGTGTTGTTGAAAAGATCCCAGATGATTTCCTGGTCATACGTGTTGCCGTCTTCAATGGGGCCGTGCTCCGGTGACCAGCCATTGGGTGCAACGAGTCGTCCGTCCGGCAGTGGTTTCAGGTAGTCGATCCAGAATCCGCAGACTTCCTTCATCACAGGATAGGCGGTGTCGCGGAGAAAGTTTTTATCCTGAGTGAAGGCGTAGTGTTCCCAGAAATGTTGAGCATACCACGCATTGCAGGTTTTGTTCCACGTGTAGCCCATCGCGCCGAATGGATTTGATTCGGTGCGCACGGTCCAGCCACGGACTGGTTTGCCGCTGGCGGTGAGGAATGTTTCTTCCGGAGCGCGGGTGGCGTTGCTGTTGGCGTTCGCCGTTGGCGCAGGAGATTGCGCGAGTGGGGGATTGGTGAGCGAATTTTCCGCAGTGGCAGCGACGAGTTTGCGGTAGTTCGGAATCACGCCTTGCAGGAACGCGAACAGCGGCAGGTGGCACTCACTGAGATTGCCGACTTCCACCGGCCAGTAGTTCATCTGGATATTGATATTGGTGTGGTAGTCGGAATTCCACGGCGGAGTCGGACTGTTGTTCCACAGTCCTTGCAAATTGGCGGGCAGCAGATCGCGTGAGCAAGAGAGCAGCAGGTAACGGCCGTATTGGAAGAAGAGGGCTTCGAGGCCGGGATCGCCGCCATCTTTAGTGTAGGCGGCGAGGCGCTGGTCGGTCGGAAGTGCGAGGCGTTCGTTCGGCGCCGCTCCGAGGTCGAGTGTCACGCGGTCGAAAAGAGCGCGATAGTCGGCTTCATGAGCTGCGAGCAAGTCGGTGTACGAGTGCGTGATCGCTGCATCAACTTGCGCGGTGACCCTTCGATGCGGATGCGGGCCTTGAAAATTCGTGGCAGCATCGGTGGTGTAGTTAGTACCCGCGCCAAGAATCAGGGTGAGCGAATCACACATAGTGAACGTGAGCTTGGTGCCGTTCAAGACGACGGTGCCGCCCTCGTGGAGGACGTGCAGTTGGCTTTCGTAGTCGACGGCATTGGCGGAGGGTGGAGCAGGCGACGGCGGTGGTTGATTCGCGCGACGACGCGTGGGTTGAGTGTGGCCGGCGAGCGTGCCAGTGGCGTAAATCCGTGTGCCTGCGGCATTGATCAGAGCGTCATGCGCGTCGGTCAGTTCGATTTCTCCGGAGTAGCGGCCGGGCTGATCGGCGGTCAGCCGCATGACGATGACCTGCGCCGGGTGGCTGGCAAAATACTCGCGGTGAAAAGTAACGCCGTCTTTTTGATAGGTTACTCGTTGCACGCCCTGTGCGAGGTCGAGGTCGCGGGAGTATCCCGTGACGACGGTTTCCGGAGTGGCGAGGGAGATGAAGATATCACCGAACGGTTGGTAGGCTCCCATCACGGTTTCGTCGCCGGTCCACAGACTGATGTCATTAAACTGGACGTGCTCGCGCGTGAGTTGTCCAAAGATCATGGCCCCGATGCGACCATTGCCGATGGGCAGGGCTTCGCGTTCCCAACCGGTGGCGGTATCCGGTGCGGGTTGGGCATAGTGTAGGGTGAGATCGGCGGCTCCAGCGGAGCTGAGTGCCACCAACCCGGCCAAGGTGCGGATGAAAGAGAATGCGGATGATTTCATTAACGGTGAGTCTGAGACCTCGATGAATTTATTTTTTTGCGAGATCTCAGCGTTCGCCATCCGTGCGAAACGGCGAGGCGGGCAGTCCAGTGGCGTTAAAAAGATTGCCGGCCGCGACATCGGCCCAGCCGTAGCGCACCGCCAGAGGTTGCGTGACGAGCGGTGAAGAGACGGCCACGGTATCACCGACGATCTCGGCTAGGGCTGGATGGAAAATGCCGTCCGGGCCCGCGACGGTAAATCCAACTAGCGGACCATCCTTCGCCACGAGGCCTCCACCGAGATGCGTAAATTTCAACACAGCGTGCCCGCCGGTCACGTTCAAGTCGGCGAAGACCGGGCCGGAGTATTCCAACTTTTCGCCATAGGCAACGGCGCGTGCAGCGAGTGCGAGACGCGCGCCGACCGGTTGTTTGTGGGCGGGATGAATATCTGCGGCGTCACCGCAATCGATCGTGACGGCCATGGCGGTGTTTTTGGTCGTTTGCCAAGCAATCAACTGGGCTTCGCGAATTTCAGGCGGCATGTCATGGAACGGCGCGATTTGGACAAAGAGGAACGGGAAATCGCCCTGGTTCCATTGTTGGCGCCAGTCCGCAATGAGTGCGGGGAGTAAGGTCTGATATTGTGTGGCGCGGTCGGCATTGGCTTCGCCTTGGTAAAAGGTGACGCCGCGAATCGCGTACGGGACGAGTGGAGCGATCATGCCGTTGTAGAGTACGGTGGGAGATCCGGCCCCCGTCGCCACGCTCAGGGGCGGGCGCAGTTTGTGGCCCTTCGATAACGGCGAGGAAAATTTGCACAGCCACGGACCGGACAACGGTAGCGGGCTGACGTTGCCATCGAGCAGCGCGATTTCGAACGGCAGTTTTTTGTCCCAGATGCCGCCGCCGCCCGCCGTATCCAAGACGCGCACGGCGATCACATTTCCTTTTGCCTTTAGCAGTGAGGCGGGGACGCGGTAGGCCCGTGGCAAATTGTAGCCAGCGGTCGCGCCAACTTCCGTGCCGTTGACCCAAGTGGTGTCGATATCGTCGATGGCGCTCAGGCGCAATTCCACGTCGTGGCCACTCCAACCTTCGGGTAGATCGAAGTTTTTGCGAAACCAGACGACGCCATCGAAACCGGGATGGCCGGCATCTTCCCATAGAGTGGGCAAAATCATTGTTTCCCAACCGGTGGTATCCAGAATTGCGGCTGACCAAGTGGGCTCGCGACTGCCAGGATCGTTGTCGTGATACCAGAGCGCCAGGCGCTCGAGGTACGTTCGTTTGGTGCCCGCCGGATCGGCGGCGGCACGGTCGAGTTGATTGAGGTTTTCGATGAATTCAGGAAATGCGGCTAATCCTGCGCGGCTGGTCCACGCTTCCGCAGGCGTTCCGCCCCACGAGGTGTGGATAATTCCCACTGGGACGTGGCGTGATTGTTGGAGGTCGCGTGCGAAAAAATAGCCTACGGCAGTAAAATCAGCTGCGGTGGCCGGTGAGCAAACGGTCCATTTTCCGGTGAAGGTTGATTGCGGCGTGCCCGCGGTTTTTTGCGTGACGTAAAGTTGGCGGATCAGGGGATGATTCGCCGACGCGACTTCCTGTTCCCAGTTAACGATCGGTTTTTGCGGCGGACGCGGACCGAGTTGGCGCTCCATGTTGGACTGTCCGCTGCAAATCCAGACTTCACCCACGAGGACATCGCTGAGTGTGAGCGGGGTCGTGGTCGCACTGCCACTCACGGTGAAAGGACGTCCTTCAGCGGACACTTCCAGCACATCAAGATCAATGCGCCACTGGCCATCGCCGCCGGCCTTGACGGCTTTTTTCTGCGTCGCGAATGACACCGTCACGTTTTCGCCCACGTCGGCCGTACCCCAAACGGGGACAGGGCGTCCTTGTTGCAAGATCATGTGGTCGCCGAAGGGACTGGCGAGGTGAACCGTGGCAGTGGCGACAGCGGCGGAGGCGAGTAGTGCAAAAAACAGGAATGAAGCGTGAGGTCTCATGGGATAGAGGGGAGGGTAACGCGGCTCTGCGTTGGGTTTGAACCGCGAAGCTTAAGGGGAAAGTCTTTTAAGCATGATAGCAAACGCTTCGACCGCAAAGATCGAAACTGCGGACAGTAAACTAAAGTGGTGCGCTATTGGAAAATACTCACACTGCGCCGATGGCCTCGTCCAATACGGCGAGCAGGAAGTCGGCGTCCGCTTGCGTGATATTCATGGGCGGAGCAAAGCGGATGGTTTGACCCCAGAGGCCACCTTTGCCGAGCAACAGGCCGAGTTCACGGGCGTTCTCGACGGCTTGGGCGCAGCCTTCTTTGTTGGGTTCTTTAGTGACGCGGTCCTTCACAAATTCGATCCCGAGGAGCAGTCCTTTGCCGCGCACATCGCCGATAATTTTGTGTTTCGCTTTTAATTTCTCGAGACCGGCGAGGATGTAATTGCCGAGCTTCAGGCAGTTTTCCTGCGTCTTTTCCTGCTCGATGACTTCGAGCACGGCCTTGCCGATAGCGCTGACGACCGGATTGCCACCGAACGTGTTGAAGTGAACTTTCTGCGCCATGACGGCGGCGATTTTCGGCGTAGTCACGACCGCGGCGAGCGGTGCGCCGTTGCCGATGCCCTTCGCCATTGTGACGATATCGGGGATGACGCCTTGCGTTTCGAAGCCCCAGTAATGCGAGCCGGTGCGGCCGAATCCTGTCTGCACTTCGTCGGCGATGCAGACGCCACCGGCCGCGCGCACGTGGGCGTAGGTTTGTTGAAGATAGCCGTCGGGAAACACCACAAAGCCGCCGACCCCTTGAATGGATTCGGCAATGAAGCCGGCGACTTTTCCGGACGTGGTGTAGTCGATCACTTGTTTGACGTCATCGGCGTATTTGCTACCGGCGTCAGGATCATCGTAGCCAAAAGTGCCGCGGTACGGATAAGGAGCGATCGCGTGGTGGACGCCGAAGCTGTGTGGCACATTAAATTTCCAATTGCTGTGCGCGGTGACACCCATGCCCGAGGCGTTGCCGCCGTGGTACGCGTTGCGCAAGGCGATCATGTCGTAATTGCCCGTGTAAAGTCGGGCCATCATCAGCGCGAGGTCGTTGGCCTCGGAACCGGAGTTCACGAAATAGATACACTTCAAATCGCCGGGGAATTTTGAAGCGAGTTTCTCGGCGTATTCCCCGATATTCGGATTGAGGTAGATGGTTGTCGAGTGCTGGAGGAGGGCGTTCTGTTTGTTGGCGGCGG
>JANYFP010000550.1 GCA_025362555.1 Verrucomicrobiota bacterium | reverse complement strand
CGGACCGATCGGGTTGGCCTTGATCAGCAAGGCATCATTGTCGCAATCGACTTCGATGCTGACGACCTTGAGGAAATTCCCCGAACTCTCGCCTTTGGTCCAAAGGCGCTGCTTGGAGCGGCTGAAGAACGTGACGCTTTTGGTGCGCTGGGTTTTCTTCAGGGCCTCGGCGTTCATGTAACCGAGCATCAGCACTTGTTGGGTGGCCGCGTCCTGTACGATGGCGGGCACAAGTCCGTCGATTTTCTTCCAGTCAATTTTCAAGGTCTTCATAAAGTTTTTCAGTGAATTGGATGTAGGGCCTCCGCTCGCGGAGGCCTGGCCGGCGCAAGCACCGGCCCTACAAGAAAGGTTAAATTCGGATCGAGATGCCGTCGGCAAGGAGTTGGGTTTTGAGGGCGGGAATCTTAATCGTGCCTTTGTGAAACACGGAGGCGGCGAGTGCGCCGTCCACGCCAGCTTGTTGGAACGCGTCGCGGAAATGGCCGGGCGTGCCGGCTCCACCGGAAGCAACCAATGGAATGGTGAGCACGGCGCGCACCAGTCGGAGTTGCGTGAGATCGTAGCCCTGACGCATGCCGTCTTGATTCATGCAATTCAAGACCACTTCGCCGGCGCCGCGCTTTTGTGCTTCGCGGGCCCATTCGACCGTTTGCCAGCGCGTGGACTGTGTCTTGGTTGGATCGCCTGTGTATTGTTTGACGAAATAATCGGAGCCTTCCTGCCGGCTATCGATGCCAACCACCACGCATTGCGAACCGAACTCCATGGCGAGTTCGGTGATCAGCGCGGGATTTTCCAGGGCGGGGGAATTGATCGAAATCTTATCGGCACCGCCGTGCAAAATCTGACGTGCGCCATCGAGCGAGCGAATGCCACCTGCGACGCAAAAGGGAATATCAATTACGCGCGCGACTCGTGTCACCCAATCGGTGGAAACGGTGCGTCCATCACTGCTGGCGGTGATGTCGTAGAATACCAGTTCATCCGCGCCTTCATCGCGATAACGCTGCGCGAGCTCGATGATGTCGCCGACAATCTCGTGATCGCGGAATTGAGTGCCCTTCACGACTTGTCCATCGCGAACGTCGAGACACGGAATGATACGGCGGGCTAACATGCGAGTGCCTCCTGGAGGGTGAATTTCTTTTCGTACAACGCGCGGCCGACGATGGCACCAGCGGAACCGGTGGTCTTCAAAACGCGAAGATCCTCCAGCGACGATACGCCACCCGAGGCTTGGATTTGCAGCGAGGGAAAGCGTTTTACCAGTTGGGCGTAGAGCGCGCTATTCGGGCCGGTGAGTTTGCCGTCGCGGCTGATGTCAGTGCAGAGAATGTGGATCAGTCCCGCGGGCAGAAAGCCATTGAGCAAATCGTCGAGGGCGAGTCCGGTCGTTTCTTGCCAACCGGCGGCGGCGACGCGAGGGATGCCGGCGGCATCGAGGCGTACATCGGGAGAGAGGATGATGTGCTCCGCGCCAAAGCGCGTGAGCCAACTGCGGACGCGCGCAGGTTCGCGCGCGGCGAGGCTGCCGACGATCACGCGCTCAACTCCAACGGCGAGCAGTGCTTCGATTTGGGCTTCGTCACGAATGCCGCCGCCCGTCTGGACGCGCAGGCCGCTGCCGCGGGCGATTTTTTCCACGAGTGCGGTCTGGCGTTTCAACGGATCTTTCGCGCCATCGAGATCGACCACGTGCAGCCACGTCGCGCCGGCGGCCTTGAATTCACGTGCGACCGCAAGTGGATCATCGCCGTAGCTTTTTTCCTGATCGAATTTGCCTTCGGTCAGTCGCACGACGCGACCGCCGCGGAGATCAATGGCTGGATAGATAATCATACGCCTAGAAGAGTGTTAGTGAACTTGCCTGAGCATCGCGCTTGGAGGTGGAGCGCATTGACCCCAATGCGCTGGTTTGAATGATAGGCGAAAGTCCTGAAGCGACTTGAGGTCAAGTCGCTCCACCCCTCGATAGCCAATTGCGGGGGCAAAGTTGCCGCTGCTAACGGTGTGCGTGATTTCATACGCGACCATCCACAAAGTTCTTGAGCAAACGTGCCCCGGCGACGCCGGAGCGTTCGGGGTGGAATTGGACGCCGCTAAAATTAGCGCGTTGCACGATTGCGGCGAACGGGGTGCCGTGATCGCAACTAGCGAGCGTGAAAGCATTCACTGGCGCGGCGTAGCTGTGCACGAAATAAAAGCGGGCATCGGTGGTGATGCCATCAAGTAAGCCTCCACTGCGGCCGCATAACACTGTATTCCAACCCATGTGAGGCACTTGAATGCCGGGCGCACCGGGCAGCAACGCGACGACACCAGGAATTAATCCGAGCGTCTCGGTCGGGCCTTCTTCGGAGGATTCGAAAAGCAATTGCATGCCGAGACAGACGCCGAGCACGGGTTGGGTCAGGTTACGCACACACTCGACGAGACCGCGCTCGTGAAGCTTGCGCATGCCTTCGTTCGCTGCGCCCACACCGGGAAGAATGACGCGCTCCGCCGAACGAATCACCGCCGGATCGGCGGTAAGTTCGCTTTGGACGCCGAGACGTTCCAAAGCAAAACGTACGGATGCGATATTGGCGCCGCCGCTGTCTACAATCGCGAGCATCAGAGCACTCCTTTCGAGCTGGGGATGTCACCACCAGAACTGCGGGCGACCGCGGGACGAAGCGCGCGGCCAAATCCTTTGAACAAGGCTTCGACCATGTGGTGAGTGTTGTCACCAGTGACACTCATGTTCAACGTGGCGGCGAGGTTGTCGCTGACTGATTTGAAGAAATGCGACACCATCTCCGTCGGCATCTCGCCGACGCGATCACGCGGAAATTTTGCATCGAAGACCAGCCACGCGCGACCACTGAGATCGAGCGCGACGTTTGCGAGTGCTTCGTCCATCGCCATGACAAAGCCGTAGCGACCGACGCCGCGTTTGTCGCCGAGTGCTTGGCGGAGCGCGGTGCCGAGTGCGAGACCGGTGTCCTCGATCGTGTGATGTTCGTCGATGTGGAGATCACCTTTGCATTCGATCACGAGACTGATACCGGCGTTGCGAGCGATCTGCTCGAGCATGTGGTCGAAAAAGCCCAGGCCGGTCGCGAGTTTGATCGGGCCGGTGGCGTCGAGATCGACGGCGACGGTGATCGCGGTTTCCTTGGTTTTGCGCTCGATGGAGGCGCGGCGCGGGGCATCGACCAGTTGACGCGCAATTTCGGTCCAGCCGAGAGATTTCCGGTCGTAGCGGAAAGCGCGAATGCCCAGATTCTCAGCAAGCTTCACATCGGTTTCGCGGTCGCCAATGACCGCGGCTTGATCGCGCAACCACGTCGTATCTTTGACGTAGTCGAGGAGCAATCCGGTCTTGGGTTTGCGGCAATCGCAAAGGTCCGCGGGCTTGTGCGGACAAATCCGGATGGCTTCGAATGTGATGCCCTGCGAGCGGAGGATATCGAGCAGCAGGTTTTGCGGCGGGTGAAAATCGACCTCCGGAAAACTCGCGGTGCCAAGCCCGTCTTGGTTGCTCACCATGACAAAAACAAAGCCGGCGTCGCGCAGGCGCAGCAGGGCGGGAATGCAATCGGGCTCGAGCACGAACTTGTCGAGGCGGTCGATTTGTTGGTCCGGTGGCTCAGCGATGAGCGTGCCGTCGCGGTCGATGAAGAGGATTTTTTTCATGGCCTTAGTAGAATATCATCGCACGCGATGCAGTCGGTTCGTTGTAGGGCCGGTGCTTGCGCCGGCCTCGGAAGAAGGCTGCCGCAAGCAGCAGCCCTACACGGAAAGCAAAGGAGGGAAATCTTAGACACGGGCGAGAATCTCCAGAGCGGCGTTGTTTTCTTCAGGCGTGCCCATGGTCATGCGCACATTGTTGGCGAGACCGTAATCGCGGCTGCGGTCGCGCAGGACGATTCCAGCAGCGCGAGTCGCCGTCATGACCCGCGCGGAATCCGTCACTTCAAAGAGGATGAAATTACTGTCGCTCGGCCAAACGCGACGGACGACCGGGAGTTTCGTCAGTGCTTCGGCGACGCGTTTGCGTTCCGCGACGAGTAACTGCACCGACGCACGCGCCGCGGCCAGGCCTGCAGGCGAAATTGCCGCGAGTGCGGCGTGCAACACCGGCGTCGGCACGGGATAGGGCGCTATAATTTTTTGCAGCACGCTGATCAAAGCCGGGCTCGCCAGTGTCACGCCGCAACGAACACCGGCGAGGCCGAAGGCCTTGGAGAGAGTGCGCAACACGACGAGATTGGGCAGGCGCGCGAATTCTGTCAGCAAACTCGGCGTGCCAGCGAATTCGAGATACGCTTCATCGACGACGACCACTGCACGGCCCACTAACGTTTGCGCAATCCGCAACACGGACGCGCGATCAAGTAACGCCCCCGTCGGATTATTCGGCGAACAAAGGAAAACAAGTTTTACGTCGGGCGTGGTGGCGGCGAGGACAGCGTCGGCGTCGGCGGCGAAATTCTTGGCTGGCAGCAATGGCACGCTGACAACGCGGGCGTTTTGAATCGCGGCAGAAACGGAATACATTCCGTAGGTCGGGGGTGTGACGAGGATCGCATCCTGTCCCGCGCGGCAAAAAGCGCGAAGGAGCAAGTCGATGCCTTCGTCAGAGCCGCGGGTGACGAGGACGTTTTCTGGCGTGGCGCCATAGTAAGCGGCGAGCGTCCCGACGAGCTCGGCGGGTTGTGGATCGGGATAGCGGTTGA
>JANYFP010000544.1 GCA_025362555.1 Verrucomicrobiota bacterium | reverse complement strand
GACGTCGCTCAACTTCCAGGTGCCTTGGACAAAGGGTCCGACCGTGGTGCCCGAGCTGTCATTCGTGTCACCGTTGGAGATACCGTCGGTGGCGTAGCGATTCGCCCAGCCGGGGACCGGGAGGCTGGTGAACGAATTGGGGAAGTTAACCGAGTTATAGACGTTCACGGAGCTGAGATCTTTGGTGATGTCCCAGACATTGGCTGGTTCAAAGAAATAGTCGTCGTAGGCTTTCGTGCGCTGGTAGCGCAGATCGAGGCCGGCGTTGATCGAGATACTCTTGATGCCGGTGTAGATGAACTCCGTGCGATTCTCGGCGAACCAGGAGGGATCGATAATTTCCGAGTAGTAATAGGAGCTGAGCGTATTGCGCGCGGTGTAACTCCAGAAAGTATTGTTGACGATCTTTAGATCGGAGCTGGCGGTGTAGGTTTGGATGGCCTGCGCGTTGTATTCGCGGCCGACGGATTGATTGCCCGGTTTGAGGAGACGGGCGTGGCGGTCGATCGTGACGGTGGGGCCCCACGCGATGCGGTTTTCATAAGGAAAGCCGGACGTGACCCACTTGGAGTTTTGAGCATCGGATTGCGCGGCGGGGGTGCCGCCGACGGTGCCGATGTTGTCACTGCCGTCAGCATTAGTGCCGAAGCCGAGGCGGTTGCCGTTGGCATCGAGGTATTGGGAAAAACCGTTGGCACCGGGATAAAAACCGGGTTCCGGATTGTTGTTCACACCAGTCTTGTACTGACCGTGGTCGATCAGGTCCTGGGTGACGCGGTTGATGCCCCAGTTTTCGGTGTAACGGTAATCGGCGGCGGTGGCGTTCATGAACAACTCATATTTGTCGCTCGGACGGTAGGAGAGCGCGCCATAGAGGGAGTTGTTCTTGTTATAGTAATTGTGCCAGTAGCCCTTGCTGTCCTCGCCCGAGTAGCTGATCCGGTAGGCCAATTCCTTGGAGAGCGGGCCGCCGACATCGACGGTCCAGGCCTTTTTTGAATAGGAGCCTACCGTCACGCTTACGGAGCCCTTGGGTCCGTCGAAGTAGGGGCGTTTGGTGACGAGATCGACGAAGCCGCCGACGTACATTGAAGCGCCTTGGACGGCGGTGGCCGGACCTTTGACGATGTTCACCGACTCGACTGAATTAAAATCGAGCGGCAGGCCGTTGCCGTTGGAGGTGATGCGGCCGCGGACGCCATTGATGTAGAGGTCGGCAGTCTGGCCGCGGATACTCGGATTGGCGGGAGCGCCGAAGTTGGTTGTCGTGTAAGCGCTGGAGGTGAGCTTCGAGAAATCGAGGACGCTCGAGATGTTGATGTCGCTCAGCTGCTGACGGGAGATGATGGTGACGTTGCGTGGCACATCCACGATGTTGTCATCAGTGCCGAACACGGAGTTGAACGGACGGGAGGTCGGGAGAATTTGTTGTTCAGGAGCGACGCCGTTGACGCTCATTTTTTCCAGTTCAATGGTATCACCGATGGGAGGCTTGGGCTCCGGATTGGTCTGGGCGGAAAGGCGGGCAGCGCAAAAAAGCGCGGCCGCCGCGTACAAACGCAGGCGCGTGGAAGGATTCATCAGGTTATTGGTGTTTGTGGACAGCAAGGAAGTGGGCCAACTCGGGCCCTTAGCCGTCGAGGCAATTAAGCACGGTTTATGCCACAAGGCCATTTGGAATAGGGATTCGCTGGTTGGGGCGTGGCCGCGTGGGTTCGAACTGCCCATCAGGCGGATGTTCAAGGATTAGGCAGATTATAAAACCTTGGTCTGATGTGGGCAGCGAGCTTGCTCGCGCTTCTTTACGTATCGTGCGGGCAAGCCCCTGGCTAGGTTTGAGAATTCGTATTCGCGGTCTGCGCTTCGGATTTTTTAGTGAGCTCGTCCACCACGAGTGCGGTGGTCAGGTCGCAGCCGACGTTCGTCGCCGTGCGGCACATGTCGAGGATGCGGTCGGTGCCGAGGATAATGCCAATTCCTTCGGGCGGGATATTAAAGGTGATGAGTAATCCGGCGATGAGAGGCAGTGAACCGCCAGGAATTCCCGCGACCGCCACCGCGCTGAGCACTGAGAGCAGGAGGAGCGTGACTTGCTGTCCAAGCGTGAGGTCCACGCCAAAAACCTGCGCGACAAAAAGGACCACGCAGCCTTCGTAAAGCGCGGTGCCACTCATGTTCATGGTGGTGCCGAGTGGGAGCACAAAGCCGGCGGTGCTGGGCGAAATTTTGAGGGTCTCGGTCGCGTTTTGCCGCGCGGCTGGCAA
>JANYFP010000450.1 GCA_025362555.1 Verrucomicrobiota bacterium | reverse complement strand
GAATTAGGTGGAACGTTGCTCCGCGCGTGTTTTCTCCTGCATACGTCGCACCAACCCGCCCGACTTGTCCGTCGGAGCCTCGGCGAAGTCGGAAGGCCGGGTTACACCTTTCAGTCCGCGCCATTCATCCGCAGAACGATTATTCGACTGAATTGATCCGACTAAGGTTGCGGTGCATTTGTCGCGCGTTGGGGGCCGATTGTGAGCGGGAAAACGACGCGGAAGGTAGTGCCTGTTTCCGCAGAGCTGGCAATTTCGATGCTGGCATCGAGCAGTTCGCAGAGCCGTTTCACAATGGAGAGACCGATGCCTTCGCCGGGTTGGTGAGGGGAAAGCGCATCCGCCGAGGTCGCATCCCGCGGTGCCGGCAGCACCTGAGAGGCTTCGCCCTTGCGGGCGGCGGTCTTGTCGTCCGACTCCTTGGCACTCGCGGTGGCTTCTTGCAAGCCGGCCACGAGCGGAGTGCCGGGACCGGATAACATCCCGGGACCGGTATCCTTGACCATAAGCCACCACGTTTCCTTCTCTTGGCCCCACGACACGTAAACGCCGCCGCACGAGGTGTATTTCAGGGCATTGCCCACGAGGTTTTTCGCCAGTCGCCGGGTCTTCTCGGCGTCGCCCTCGACTGCGAGCCCAGCCGGCCCCTCCACCTCCAAGAACAGTTGGCATTCGCGGGCAAAAGGCTGGTGGGCGGCGCAGAGCTCGTGGAGGAGGACGGCCGCATCAAAGGCGGCGATCTTCCGGGTTTCTTGGCCGGCCTGCAATCGAGCAAGCTCCATCAATTCTTCCAACATCGTATTGAGTCCCTGCACCGCCTGCTTCAGGAAGGTGGCCGATTCCACGCGGTCGGTTTCAGCCATCGCCGTCTTGCCGAGCAGCGTGGCGGCAAGGTTGACGCCGACGACATCGTTTTTCAAATCGTGCACGGCCTGGTGAAAGAGCGTGGAACGATGCCGCTCAATTTGTTGGACGCTGGCGAGTGCACCCCGGAGGTCGCCGACATGGCCGGCGGCTTCGGCTTGCTGCATACGTTCGTATTGGCCGGCGCTTTCACTGATGGTGTCGTTGACGAGGGCCATAATCTGGCGCTGTGCCTCGACCAAGGTTTCGGATTCGATCTCGGGATTTTTCTCCGCGATGCGCCCCAGTTCATCGTAAAGACAAAACTGTAGATGGCCGCATTCATTGATAAGTTCCTGCAGTCGGTAGCCCTGCTGCCAGCGGTGGAGGCCGTGTTTAACGCCCTCATCCTTTTTGTTTACTTCGGCCGCTTGGGCGTCCACCCCGCCCGGACGCGAGCGCAGGCGAAACTCGAACGCGTCGAGCATTTCGGGGATATGGTCGAGGAACTGCCCGAGGGTGAGGGAACGACCGGTGGTTTGGTCGGGGTCAGCCCGGTCAGCCTTGCGCCAGGCCAGTAGGATGGCGTCGCGTCGCGCGGCGAAGTGATCACAGAGGGCGGCGAACTGCTGGCTCTTGGCAACGGGCATATTCCCACCGTATTGGACTGACGTGGAATAGCGACCCCTATACCCGCAGGCGGGACGGCCGTGACGATCGGGCTCGTCAGGCCAACTTGGGGCTCAATTTTCTAAAGCCCAAAATTATTTAGCAGGGCTTGAAATCAGACCGACGGTTTCCAGTTTCTGAGGCCAACGTGGCCCGTCGAAAACTAAAACGCCCGCCTACGCCCACTGGTTCGGCGCGGCAGCCTTCGCCAAGGCCCGCATAACTCTTAACTTATTCAGGTATCTTAACTGCTCGCTTGCCGAGCCGTAGCTCGTAGAGCGAAGGCTGGCCTGCCATCCGAAGCTTCGTCCGTCCTCGGATATCATAACCCTCCGCCGCTAAAGCTATGGAGGGCATCCTTCACCACCGCTCCGCTTTGGCGAAGGATGGTGGAGCAGATCGGGATCAAACCGACGACCTCGTCGTTGCGAACGACGCGCTCTATCAACTGAGCTACTGCCCCCCAAAGCGAAGAACTTTTCTGAGGGACGCCCCGGCGGGAGTAAAACAAAATTTCACCTCCAAGGCAATTCTTGCGCAGAGATTTAACCGGAAAGCGGAATTGGCGTCGAAATTGCTATTGCAGCCTACCAAGGTAGTGGAAAATTAAATGCCTACCCCCTCTAACACGAACCAGTCATCACACATGAAAAAGACCATTAAGAAAGAAACCGAAAGCAAAGCGCCGGCCAAGAAAACTGTTGTAGCGGTCAGCAAACCTGCCGCACCGGTCACGAAGTCCGTTGCTCCGGCCGCGAAAGCCGCCCCGGTCAAAGAGACCGCCGCTCCCGTCAAGAAAAAGACTGTCATCAAGAAAGAACCGCCCGCTACCATCATCTTCGCGAAAATCGATATTGGTTTTGGCAACCACCTCTACATCCGCGGCGAAGGCCAGAGCCTGAGCTGGGACCACGGCATCGCGATGGACTGCGTCGGCAACGGTCTGTGGACCACCACCATCAAAGACGCGGCCATCCCCGTCGTCTTCAAGCTGCTGGTCAATGATCTCTCGTGGAGCACCGGATCCGATTTCGTCGCTGAACCCGGTCAAAGCCTCACCGTCGAACCGACGTTCTAAAGCCCGTCAGGTCGGATCAATCACCCGTCCGGAGAATGATGGTAATTTTCCGGATTGGGCGGAGCCACGCGAACTTTACCGCGCCCATTACGCGGGTAAAATTGTAGCCATAAGTAGCCGTAATCGTCGGCTACGTTTTTCCGTTTCACCGTATTCCTTTCGTGTGTTTGGTGATGGTTTCGTGGTGGCCACCGATTGAAATCGCTTGCCGCAAGATTCCAGCGGAACCCGAACAAATCTTATTTCACCGAGTGCCACCGAGATTGAGCCCGGAGTTCGCGGAGAAAAAATTATTTCGCCCGATGGACTTGCCCGAGACGCCTGATGAACGCTAAATTCCGCAGTGAGTTAACCGCTAATTTTCACTAATCGGCGCGAATGCCGGCCAGACTTGGCTTTCGCTCAGGGAGTTTTGTTTACCGATCATCTGAAGTATTTTTTCGCTCAGTTCTTTTTGAATTTATTGATGAGCGTCAATGAGCGTAGATTAGCGATTTCTCATCTGAGTTTTCTAGGCTGAAAACGGATCGCATCGATCAGATTGCATCCTCCTGCGGGCTCCGTGTTGGCCCTCAGTGTCCTCGGTAAAACCCGTCTTGGCTTATTAAGTGGATGAAATCCGGCCTCGCTCCGGCACGAAACTCAAATCACCGGCCTCGCGTCACCCCGTCCCGACACTTTCTCGTCCAGTCGGTCCGGGTTGATCGCCAATAATGTGGCCCGCACTTCTTCCGCCGTCAGCTTTGAGCCGTCCGTTTTTTTCGCCGGCATCAGTACGCCGCATAATTTAATCCGGCTAAACGGCCACGGAATATAAAACCGGTCCCAGCTCTTCAAGCGCCACGCCCGCGAGAATTCCATGCCGAGCAAAATCATCGGCGCATTATTGCGGCGCGTGACCACCAACACCCCCGCCTCGAGCGAATAGATCGGTCCACGGGGACCGTCCGGCGTGATGCCGACATCATGACCGGCCCGCAGCACCTCGATCAACTGCCGCCCCGCCTCCCGGCCAAAATTACTGCTCGAGCCCCGCACCGGATTGATTCCGATCAAGCGGTAAAACGCCGCCAGCCACGCGCCATCTTTACTCGCGCTGACAAGCCCATAGACGCGACGATGATAACGATACCGCCGAAAAATTTCCGGCGTCATAAAAAGCCGATTGTGCCAGAGCACCATCGCCGCCGGTTCGGAGAACTCCGTCAACAAACGATACGTGGCCGGATCCAATTCGAAACGGAGAGTCCAACCCCACGCCCGCACCACTAACGCCAGCAGCCAAAGGATCAACCACCGCCAGCCGGTTACTTCGTTGATGGATTTGGGTTCTTCCGTTTGCAGATCCTCTTTATGCAGGGAACCCGGGCCGGTCGCCAAGTTAAACTTGTGCCCACAAATCCAGTTCGTGACGCTATTCGGCGATGCCACTCCGCCTGCCACCCTGCCCTCATTTGCCCGATGCCCCACCGGCCATGGACGCAAGCGCCCTCACCGCCCACGGCGACGAACGCGATGCCGAATTCTACCTCACCGCGCTCACCTACGCCCACTACCTCTGGCAACGCGGGTTCGCGGCCCGCGCCATTTTGAAAGTCGACCGCGCACTCTTGTCCGACCTCCGCGGTGATGAACCCGTGTTGCAATTGTGGCCCTTGCCTTACGAGACGATCGCGTGGCTTTTGCACCACACTCCAGCCGACGTTTTCATTGGCAACCCCCGCGTGCACTTTCAACACCTCGCCGATCGCATGAACGAGCCACGCCGCGAACAACGCCGCTGGCGCGTCTGGGCCTGCTGGGCCATCGCCCGCGCCGTCCGCCCGGAATTTTCCGCCGACCCCAAGCATGAAGTCGCCGAGCCCACCCTCGAACTCATCGCGCAAAAACTCACGCAACACGGCATCCCCGGCGAGCCCGCCCTCTGGCAATCCGCCCTCCAGAACGCCAGCACGTTATCCAGGTAGGGGCGGTTGCCCTCAATCGCCCTCCGAACTCCGAATTTTTTCGGACCAAGGCCACTTCATTGTCTCGCGAAAGGTTTGTAGGAGGCGAAGGAAATACTTCTATTCTGACCTTCGCTCCCTTCGCCTCCTTCGCGTGACAAACTTCTGTTTGCTGAAGTGGCCTTGAAGTATTCCAGGAACGCTCCGTGCCGATTTCTCGCTCTTGAATCGAGGTGAGAACACCGCGACCTTTCTCGCCGAAAACGAGATCACCGTCGCACGTTCGCCCCAGTAAACTCCATCAGTTTCACGCGGGCGTTTCAGCCCAGCCGCATCTGAGGCTGATTCTCTAGAGAGGGGAATAAACATTGTTTTAAAACTTTCCCGGAATAAAAAAAAATCCAAGACGGCGGGCTTATCAATTACGTGAGACTTTCTACCAAAACGAATCCGGGGCAGTCAGCTGGAATCATTTCCGCTTTAGGAAATTATCAAAATTGGTCGGCACCACGCGAGTATTTGGGGGAGCCGGCGACGTTCGCTTTGCCCCACCACGCCCTGGCGAACTCTCCAGCGTTCCGTTCCGACAGCACTCACCGCACACCGGCCCGCGCGCATAAATAATTTTCATCGCAGCAACCACCAACTCCCAACCAAGAGCGATATATGCCTGTTCAAGCATCCTATCCCGGGGTCTACATTGAAGAGATCTCCAGCGGCGTACGCACCATCACGGGCGTCGCCACCTCCGTCACCGCGTTTGTCGGTTACACGTCTCGCGGCCTGGATCATCGCGCCAAGCGATTATTCAGTTTCTCCGATTTCGAACGCGCTTTCGGCGGACTCGCCCCCGACAGCGAATTGAGTTACGCGGTCCAACAGTTTTTTGCCAACGGCGGCGGTGAAGCCATCGTCGTCCGCGTGCCAAAATTCGACTCCGTGGCCGCCAGCGTCACCTTGCTCGACAAACTCGCCGCCGGGAAAAAGGCCCTCACCTTTACCGCCCTCAGCAAAGGCGCGTGGGGCAATCAGGTCGTCATCGATGTCGATTACGACGGCCTGACTGATGCAAAGGCGTTCAATCTCACCATCACCGACCACGGAGCGGGCACCGTCGAAGAGTTCGACCACGTCACGATGGACCCGGCCAAATCCAACTACGTCGTCGCCGTCGTAAATGACGAGGATAGCGGCTCGGAACTCGTCTCCGTCGCCGTGCCCGACGCCACGGCAGGTCGCCCCGCTGAATCCGGCACCGTGGGCGACGATATCGTCTTCGCGGATCTGGATAATCTTAAGGATTACTCGATCAAGATCACGAGCGATATCCCAGCGGCGGCGATTGCCGCGATCGTCGTCGACGTCATCGATAAAGACGAAACCCTGCCCACCTCCGTGCTCGGCCTTTGCCGTCTCATGGAGCGCAAAATCAACCTCGCCCTCAAAGACGTCGCGGGTGCCGGCGTGCGCTGCGTGCCGAGCAGCTCGGGACTCGGCATTCGCGTCATCGCGAATTTCGACGCCGAGCTCGCGGCGTACGATGCGTCGCTCTCGTTCACTGCGGGCACGCCCGCCGCGAACAACATCCTCGCCGAAGTCAAACTCGGCGCAGCTGACGCCACCGTCAACGTCGCCCGCTACTGGCTCGGCACGGCACGCGACGCCTTCGCCCAACAAAAAGGTACCCTCGGCGCCGATGGCATTTTATTACCGAAAACGGCTGATCTCATCGGCAACGAAGCCGCGTTCACCGGCCTCTACGCCCTCGAGAAAGTGGATCTGTTCAACTTGCTCGTCATCCCCGACGCCACCCGCGCTGTCGCCGGAAACTCCGCGAAACTCGATCCCAACGTCAGCCCCAACGACATCTTCGCCGCCGCGATGACCTATTGCCAGAAACGCCGGGCGTTTCTGCTCATCGATCCGCCGCCCGAAGTAAATAATGTCGAGGCCGCGGCTGATTGGAAATCCTCCGGACTCACTGTTCACGAAAAAGACGGCGCAGCATTTTTTCCGCGACTCCGTCTCCCGGATCCACTCAACGATTATCAGCCGCGAACTTTCGCCCCGAGCGGCGTGGTTGCCGGGCTCTTCGCTCGCACCGACGCGAATCGTGGTGTCTGGAAAGCGCCCGCCGGCACCGACGCCACGCTCACCGGCGTGCAAAGTCTCGTCTACAAACTCACTGATGCCGAGAACGGCTCGTTGAATCCACTCGGACTGAATTGCTTCAGGAATTTCCCGATCTACGGCAACATCGCGTGGGGTTCGAGAACGCTCGTCGGCTCCGATGCGGAAGGCAGCGAATGGAAATACGTCCCAGTCCGTCGTCTCGCGCTCTACCTCGAGGAAAGCCTTTTCCGCGGGACGAAATGGGTGGTCTTCGAACCCAATGACGAACCGCTGTGGGCGCAGATCCGCCTCAATATCGGATCCTTCATGCAGAGCCTTTTCCGCCAAGGCGCCTTTCAGGGCAAGACGCCGCGCGATGCCTACCTCGTGAAGTGCGACAAGGAAACCACCACGCAGGACGACATCAACAAAGGCATCGTTAACATCCTCGTCGGCTTCGCCCCACTCAAGCCCGCCGAGTTCGTGATCATTAAAATCCAGCAGCTCGCTGGGCAAATTCAGGCCTAAACCGAGGACACCACCATGGCACAATTCAGCGTTAATCCCCAGCGTTTCGATCCGTACAAAAACTTCAAGTTCCGCGTCAAGTGGGACGGCCGCTACGTCGCGGGCGTCAGCAAAGTCAGCACCCTCAAGCGCACCACCGAAGTCGTGAAGCACCGCGAAGGCGGCGACCCCAGCAGCAGTCGAAAATCCCCCGGTCGCACCGAATACGACGCCATCACGCTCGAACGCGGTGTCACCCACGACACCGAGTTCGAGAAGTGGGCGAACAAAATCTGGAACTACGGCTCCGGTCTCGGCGCCGAAACTTCCCTCGCCGATTTCCGCAAGGACATCACGGTCGAACTCTACAACGAAGCCGGCCAGCTCGCGATTTCCTACCGCGTGTATCGCTGCTGGGTTTCGGAATTCCAGGCGCTGCCTGATCTCGATGCCAATGCAAACGCCGTCGCCATCGCGCGCCTCAAGCTCGAAAACGAAGGCTGGGAACGCGACTACGCCGTCACCGAGCCAGCGGAGCCCAGCTTCACCGAACCGCCGGTTTAATCCGTCCAAGCTGGACGCAAGTTTTTCGCAGCGGGCTGCCCGGCGCGCAGCCCGCTGCAATTGCCAGCGTCCGCTCTTCATTTCTCCTCCGATCACGGGTTAATTCGTTTCCCGGTTTCACCACCATGCACGCGCTCACCGCCGCCGAACTGCTCGCCGTTTGGGAAAATGGCTCGGCTCTCTCCTCGCCCCGCCGTGCCCTGCTGATCCTCGGCGCCGCGGCGCCCGAAAGCCCACCGGCCGAACTCGGCCGGCTCTCCATCGGCCGGCGCGACGACTTACTCCTGCAACTCCGCGCCGCCGCCTTTGGCCCGCACCTCGAAGCCACCGCCACCTGTCCCCACTGCGGTGAAAAACTTGAAATGGCGTTCAACACCGACGAACTCCGCTCACTCTCTCCGGCCAATGTAGGCAGCGTGGTCCCAACCCGCACCGATGTCACTGCGCCCCTCACCCTCGAGTGCGACGACCACTCGCTCACCTTTCGCCTGCCCGACAGTTTCGACCTCGTCGAAATTACCACCGGTTCCGATCTCGCCCAAGCCGAGACCGCCCTGCTCCGCCGCTGCGTACTCTCCGCACGTAACGGCAATCACGTGCTCACCCCCGACCAGTTGCCTGCGCCCGTCGTCACCGCGCTGGCGGCCCGGCTCGCCGAAGCGGATCCCCAGGCCGATCTCAGTCTCTCGCTTACCTGCCCGGCCTGCGATCACCACTGGGCGGAGTCATTTGATATCGTGAATTTCTTCTGGCGTGAAATCGAGGCGTGGTCCGTTCGCCTCCTGCGCGAAGTCCACACCCTCGCCGCCGCTTACGGCTGGAGTGAAACTGAAATCGTAGCACTCAGCCCCGCCCGCCGCCGCCTTTATCTCGAAATGATCGCGTCATGACCACATGAGCAATTTTTTCCGCCATCTCCTGCAGCGTTCGCTCTCCCCAGCGACGGCGACCGTGCAACCGCGCTTCGCCTCGCGCTTTGAATCCGGCCCTGCCCCCGCCCGCCTCACCGAAGAGCGTCGCGAGACATCAGCGACCGCACCGTTTACAGCCCAGCCCGCCACCAGGCCGCCGCCATTGTCGCCCGCACCCCGAGGAGAAATTCCCTCTCCGGTCGCATCTGTGCCTGTGGCGACGATCAGTAGTAATTTTGCCCCAGTGCCCACCACCACTGCGCTCGTTTCTTTGCCCGCAATTCCCACTTCATCAGCGGTCACGCCCCCGCCACCGGCCATTTTACCCGCCCTCGCGTCGGCCGTTTCAGCCCCGGTGTCCATGGAGCCACGCACTACCCTTTCCCTCCCACCGACACCGACCAACACGCTTCTCGTTGAACCTATCACCGAGCGTGTTCGTGAAATTTCACCACCCCCTGCCGCCGCGATTACTTCGCCCGCATCTCGCGCGAACGCTCCACACTCACCTACGGCGTTCGCCCCAACCACGCGCTCATTTTCGCCGACGCCACCCTCACTCGCACGACTCACCCCAATCGCCGCCACACCTGCGCCCGGACCGACCATCCAGGTGACCATCGGTCGCGTCGATATCCGCGCGATCCACGCGCCAGCCGCCCCCGCTGCCCGCGCGCCCGGACCAACGCGCCAGCCCCTCGTGTCACTTGAGCATTACCTCAATCAACGCGACCCCAAATGAGCACGGCCCACGCCATTGCCGCCGTCACTAAAGTTCTCGTCAACCTGGTGGACGAGGGCCTCAAAGCCGCGAATCTCTCCGGCATCGTCGGGGGCGATGTCACCGTCTCCGCGCTTTCCCCGCAGCGCGTTGATCTCTCCCTCGCGAGCGATCCGAACCAGCTCAACATCTTCCTCTATCTCGCGCTCCCCAATTCTGGCGGCAGCGGCTTCGATCTGCCGACGCGCGACTCCCTCGGCTCTCGCGTGAAAAATACGCCTCTCGCACTCGACCTGTATTACATGACGACCGCGTACGGCTCAGGCGATTTCTTCGCGGAAATGATTCTGGGGCATACGATGCAGGTGCTGCATGAAAATCCGATTCTCGCCCGGGATGCGATCCGCGCCAAACTGAAGCCGAGCGCCATCCCCACCAATCCCGAAATCGCCCTCGCCGATGCCGGCCTCGCCGATCAGGTCGAACAGGTAAAAGTGTCCCCGGAAAAACTTACCACGGAAGAAATTTCCCGCTTGTGGTCAGCCTTTGGGGCAGAATATCGCCCGAGCGTCGCGTATCGCGTCACCGTCATTCTCATCGAAGCACGCGCCTCAACGAAAACCGCGCTCCCCGTCTTGCAACGCGGGGTCTACGTCCAGCAACTCAGCAGTCCGCTCATCGAACAACTCACGTCCAAATCCGTTGCGGACGAGCCCGCGGTCGAAAACCAGCCGATCCTTCCGGGCTACATCCTCGTTCTCCTGGGTAAACGCCTCCTCGGTGAAATTACCCGGATCGTCCTTGATGGTGAAAAAATCGATGCGCCGGAAGCCTTCTTCAGCGCCAACGCGGTCGGTTTCCCTCTCCCGGCCACCCTCCGCGCGGGTCCACACGGGGTGCAAATCGCCCACGACGTCGCGATGGGCGCGCCACTCACGCCGCACACGGGCACCGACTCCAACGTCCTCGCCTTCCTGTTGCGCCCCGAGGTCAAGGGTGCCGTCACCGCCACCGCCACAGTCCTCACCGTAAAACTCAATCCCCTCGTCACGCCCGAGCAGCACGTTCGGATCTTGCTCAACGAAATCGCTCCTCCGCCGGACCGTCCCGCGCGCGCGTTCAGCTTCTCCGCGCCCGTCAACAACGGCATCGACGTCGCCGGCGGTGCCACAGAGACCGACACTCTCAAGTTCACCTACGCCAGCGTTCCAACGGGCAACTATCTGGTCCGCGTACAAGTCGACGGGGCCGAAAGCGTGCTCCAAACCGACCCCGCCACCGGCGCGTACTTCAAGCCCAAGGTCAAAATCCTATGAAGACCTCGCGCAAAAAAACCTCGCCTGCTCCGGAAGTTTCCACCGCCGTTCCGTCGTGGTCCGACGCGAACCAACGCCATTTACTCGCCGCCCTCGCGCCCATTCGAGCCGCATTAATCAAGCACTCCGGCGCTCCGGCGGAGAAGAATTTTTCAGCGGAGGAATTGAATCACGAACTTACCGCGGCCGAAAAAAATCTTCCCGCCCCGTCCGCGCTCCAACGCCTTTGCGCCGGCTTCAAGCTTTCTCCGTTTGAGCGCGATGTCCTGCTGCTCTGTGCCGGTTGCGAACTCGATGCGACGTTTTCCAAACTGTGCGCGTTCGCCCACGGCGACGACCGCCGCGCGTTCCCTTCCTTCGGTCTCACGCTGGCCGCTCTACCAGGTGCCCATTGGAGCGCCCTCAGCCCCGGTGCGCCCCTGCGCAACTGGCGCCTGCTTGACGTCGCTCCCGGGGAAAATCTCACCTCCAGCGCGCTACGCCTTGACGAGCGGGTCCTGCATTTTCTTGCCGGCGTAGTTGCGCCCGATGCGCGGCTCCGCGGGCTGCTCGAATCGATCCCGATTCCGGACGAGCTGCCTCCCTCGCACCGTGAACTCGCGCGCCAGCTCGCCACGCTGTGGCGAAATGCCCTGAACTCCAGACCATTTCCCGCGGTGCAACTCACCGGACACGACGTCCCTTCCGCCGCCGCGCTCGCCGCCGCTGCGGCGTCCGCCCTCGACCTTCGACTTCACCTGCTGCGCGCCGCCGATCTGCCGACTGCCGCCACGGAACGTGAAATTTTCGCCCGACTGTTGGAGCGCGAAGCTGTCCTCGGCCGATTTGCGCTGCTGATCGAACTCGATCCGGGTGCGTCGCCAGAAACAATTCACGCCGCCGCTTCGCTCCTCGATCTTACCCAGAGCCCCGTACTGCTGTGCGGCGCCGAACCTCTTCGCCTCCGCACCCGGCTGCTCGCCCGCATCGACGTGCCCGTGCCCGCCCCCCTCGAACAGCGCCAACTCTGGCGCGAAGCCCTCGGCACTTCCGCCGCCACCGCGCTCAACGGCCAGGTCGATCTCGTATCGACGCAATTTCAACTCAGTCCCGCCGCCATCCGCACCGCCGGCACCGACGTCGCTCGTCGCCACCGGGAAAACAATTTCACCGCCCACGATACCACCCTCTGGGATGCCTGCCGCAGTCAGACCCGACCGAAACTCGACGGCCTCGCCCGTCGCATCGAAACCCTCGCGACGTGGGACGACCTCGTGCTCCCCACCGCGCCACGCCAGACTCTCCGCACGATCGCCGCACACGTCCGCCAGCGCGCACTGGTTTACGAGCAATGGGGTTTCGCCGCCCGCAGTGATCGCGGCCTCGGCATCGGGGCACTCTTCGCCGGCGGCAGCGGTACGGGAAAAACGATGGCCGCCGAAGTTCTCGCCAACGAACTCCGGCTCGATCTGTACCGCATCGACCTGAGCGCCCTCGTCAGCAAATACATCGGCGAAACCGAAAAAAATCTCCGCCTGGTGTTCGACGCCGCTGAAGCTGGCGGAGCAATTTTGCTCTTCGACGAAGCGGATGCCATTTTCGGCCGCCGCAGTGAAGTCCGCGACAGCCATGATCGCTACGCGAACATTGAAGTCGGTTATCTCCTCCAACGGGTCGAAACCTACCGCGGCCTCGTCATCCTCACGACGAACCAGCCGCAATCGCTCGACGCGGCATTTTCACGGCGCATCCGTTTCACGATTCAATTTCCCTTCCCGGACGCAACACAACGCGCCGAGATTTGGCGCCGGGTTTTCCCCGCCGCCACGCCCACGGAAGGCCTGCAAGTGGAAAAGCTCGCGCGCCTCAACCTCGCGGGCGGCCATATCCGCAATCTCGCGCTCAACGCGGCGTTTCTCGCGGCGGATGCACATGAGCCGGTGCGCATGAAACACCTGCTCGCGGCCGCGCAGACCGAATTCGCCAAGCTGGAAAAAACGCTCTCGACCGCAGAAACCGCCGGCTGGATATGAAAACCATTGTCCCGCAAATCCGCCGCGCTCCGCTCGCGCCACCGCCCACAGCCCCGGCGGCGGTCTCCATTAATTTGCGCATCGACGCACTCGTCCTCCACGGATTTTCCCGCGCTGACGGCCACCGCGCCACCGCCGCATTTCAAGGCGAACTCACGCGCCTCATCACCGCGCACGGCCTGCCGGAATTTTCCGGTATCCCACCTCATGTCATCGACGCAGGTTCGGTCCGGGCTTCCGCCGCCCGCCCTGAATTGACCGGCACCCGCGCCGCGCGCGCGATTCACGGAGGGCTCCGCGCATGAGCCAGACCGCAGCACTTGAACAAAAACCCGCGACGTCGCCGGCTCGGGCGTTTACCCCCGTGTCGCGTCCGCTCATCCAACGTCGCGCCTCCGATTCCGGCGCGCCCACCACCGCTCCCGAATCCGTCCATCGCACCCTCTCCTCGCCGGGACGTCCGCTCGACGGCGGCACGCGTGATTTCATGGAATCGCGCTTTGGCCACGACTTCAGTCAGGTGCGTGTACACACGGACTCGCAAGCGGGCGACTCCGCCCGCGCCATCAATGCCCACGCCTACACGGCCGGTAACGACATCGCATTCGCACCCGGAAAATATCAGCCGGATTCCCACAGCGGCCGTCACCTCCTCGCTCACGAACTAGCGCACACAGTCCAACAAAGCGGCCTGCAGCGCCGCGCCAGCGACCTCGCGGTCGATACCGCGCCCGACTCGCGCCTCGAACACGAAGCGGATCACGCGGCGCATTCAGTCATGAATGGCGCCGGAGCCCCGATCATTTCCAGTCGTCTGCCGAATGCGGTCATCTCTCGCGTCGCCGGCACTGCTCCCGTCGCAAAAACGGCAAGCGGACCGGTTACCATCGCCACCACGGTCACGGCCCCGCTCGGCGCTCTCTCGCATAGTGTCACCCCGGATGGCCCCGTGCCCGCCAAATCCAACGCCGCCCGTGTGAGAAAATTCAAAGTGGATCCGTTTTATTTGCCCGGCAGCAAGGGCGAGGGGGCGGACCAGCGGTACACTGATTATGTCGCCGCAAACCAACTGCGCTCCATCGTCGGCTTTAATGACAACGGCCAGCCCCGCACTGAACTATGGCAGGTGCGTGATCGGACCGAAGTGCTCGGTGAAAGCTGGTTGCAGTTGGTGGGATGGCCGGTCGCCGAAAAGGACTCGCGCTGGCAGACGTTGACCGGCGAGCCAGCGGCCGTTTTCCCCAAAGTCGGACCGAAGGGCGAGTCCGCCCAATTTGATCACATCGTCGAGCTTCAACTCGGCGGCACGAACAATCCGAGCAACCTCCGACCGCTTGACGCCGATCCCAACGGCGAAAGCGGCCGCC
>JANYFP010000442.1 GCA_025362555.1 Verrucomicrobiota bacterium | reverse complement strand
CGATTGTTCAAGGCCTCATGCTTTCGAGTGGAGATCCGGTCATCGTTCAATCAATGGGCGCGATCACGCAGCTCATTCCCGCGGATCGCATCAAATCGCAAAAGCGACTGCCCCGTTCGCTCATGCTGAGCGCCGAACAACTCGGCCTGAGCGCGCAAGACGTCGCCGACGTCGTGGCGTGGTTGAAGACGCAGTAGGATCATTACGCTTAGCGCGTTCTTAACAATACTGTAGCCGGGGAAGCAGCCCAAAACCAATTGTCTCGCGAAGGATTCGAAGGGAGCGAGGGTTGGGAAGAAGTGAGAAACACGGTGGTCAGGAAAAGAAAGCCTTCCCCTCAGCACCATTGGTAATCCGAGTGAGAATATCTGTTTCAGTATGCTTTACTCCGAACCTTCGCTCCCTTCACATCCTTCGCGAGACACTTCAGTAAATCCTACAGCTGGGTTCCAATTTCCATTTGCGCCGGACTGGCATCGCGGCATTTTTCTTTCAGGTCCGTTTACCCCACGCCCCTCCCCTTCTTTATTTTTGCGGACCTGCCTTCTCGCTTTCATCGCGGTTTCGATTAACTCTTCGCTTTACCCATGGCTCTGCTTACTTCTCGGAAAACCCAGCCTCGCTATGATGTGATTGTGGTCGGCTCCGGCGCCGCCGGCGGCCAAACGGCCTACACCCTCGCCATGGAAGGCGCCAAAGTCCTCATGCTCGAGGCCGGACGCAATTACGACCCGACGACTGAAACTCCGATGTTTCAAACCAACGGCGAAGCCCCATTGCGCGGCGCCGGCACGCCCGACAAGGCCTTTGGATTTCACGACGCCACCATCGACGGCGGCTGGTCCGTCCCCGGCGAGCCGTACACGAACGCCTCCACTGATCCCAAGCGCCAGTTCGCGTGGTGGCGCGCCCGCATGTTAGGCGGCCGCACCAACCACTGGGGTCGCATCGCGCTTCGCAACGGCCCCTACGATTTCAAACCGTACACGCGCGACGGCCTCGGCTTCGACTGGCCGATTTCCTACGAGGATGTCGCGCCGTACTACGATAAAGTTGAAATGCTCATCGGCGTTTACGGTTCAAATGAGGGCCGGGAAAATACGCCCAACTCCCCCGAGGGCATTTTGCAACCTGGGCCCAAACTCCGCGCGGGCGAACTTTACGCGCAACATCACGGGAAGAAAATCGGCGTGCCCATCATCCCGATTCACCGCGCCGTGCTCAGTCAACGCCTCGACGGCGCGCGACTCGCCGCGAAACTTCACCCGAACAATCCCACCGCGCAGCGCGTCCTCACCGCGGCGATGAGCGAACGCGCCGCCTGCTTCTGGGCCACGAATTGCGGCCGCGGCTGCTCAATCCGCGCCAATTACCAGTCGACGACCGTTCACCTCCCACCCGCGCTGGCCTCGGGCAATCTCGACATTCTAACCGACGCAATGGGCTACCGCGTCCTCGTAGACGATCACGGCAAAGCGACCGGCGTCTCGTATATCGACCGCAAAACCCGCGAAGAAAAAACTGTCTCAGCCCGCGTTGTCGTCCTCGCCGCCAGCTCTGCGGAATCGGTGCGCATGCTGCTGAATTCAAAATCAGTGCGCTATCCCAACGGCCTCGCCAACTCCAGCGGACTCGTCGGCAAATACATCATGGACACTGTCGGCGCCAGCCTCAGCGGCCAGGTGCCCGCACTGGAAAATCTTCCGCTGCACAACGAGGACGGTGCCGGCGGCGGCCACGCTTACGTCCCGTGGTGGCTCTACCAAGAACAGCACGCCGGCAAACTCGGCTTCGCTCGCGGCTACCATATCGAATTTGAATCGGGTCGGCGCATGCCCGGCACCGGTACCGGTGCCGGTATGGAATGGCTCACCGGCGGAAATTACGGTGCACGCTTCAAGGAAGACGCCCGCCGGTATTTCGGGTCCTTCATAGGTTTCGCCGGCCGCGGCGAAATGATTCCGAACGAAAACAGTTTCTGCGAACTCGACCCGGTCGTGAAAGATAAATGGGGCATCCCCGTGTTGCGGTTTAATTGGAAATGGTCCGACCACGAAACGCGCCAGGCGAAACACATGCAGGAAACCGCCGCCGCGCTGATTGAAGCCATGGGAGGGAAGGTCCGCAGCCGGCCCAAAGCAGACGGACGCGACGCGATCTCCCCCGGTGGCTTTATTATCCACGAAGTCGGCGGCACCATCATGGGCACCAACGCCACCAACTCCGTCACGAACCAATGGGGCCAGACGTGGGACGTGAAAAATCTATTCGTCACCGATGGCGGTCCCTTCGTCAGCAACGCCGACAAAAATCCCACCCTCACGATCATGGCCCTCGCCTGGCGCGCCAGCGATTTCATGCTCGAGGAAATGCGCAAAGGAAACTTGTGAATACTCCCCTCCCTCCCCGCCCGGATCGCCGCACCGCGATCAAATGGATGCTCACTGCCGCCGCCTCGACGACGATCCTCGGTCGTCTCGGCCACGCCGCCGACACACCGCCGAATTCAACGGCGTCCGCTGCTCCCGTTGGCACCGCGTCCACGGCAACCGCAGCGTCGTCCATCACCGCCACAGGGTACGGCACCGATCCGGACATGATAAAAAGTTACCAGCCCGGCGATGTGTGGCCACTGACTTTGACGGCGGACCAACGCATCACCGCCGCCGCGCTTTGTGCGGTCATCATTCCAGCCGATGCGACCTCGCCCTCTGCGGCCGAACTCGGCGTACACGACTTCATCGACGAGTGGATCAGCGCGCCCTATCCTGAACAAGCGCGGGATCGTCCGATCATTATTGACGGACTCGCCTGGATTGAAGGCACGTCACAACAGCGCTTCAATCGTCACTTCGCCGCACTCACTGCCGCCGAAAAAAATACGATCTGCGATGACATTTGCTCCAAGGAGAAAGCGTCGCCGACCCACGTTCCTGCGGCGCAGTTCTTCGCGCGCTTCCGCGATTTAACCGCCGGCGGTTTCTACACGACGCCGCAAGGCATGAAAGACATCGGTTACGTCGGCAACATGCCACTCATCACTTTTGATGGACCGCCGCCTGAAGTGCTGAAGCAACTCGGGCTGGCGTGAAGCACGCACGGGAGATTCAGAAAAGTTAACCACTAATCCATACTGATGGGGCACTAATCCGGGATGGAAGGAGGTAGGGGCGATTGCCCTCAATCGCCTTGCGCACCCCGAGGGCCATTGAGGGCAATGGCTCCTACCGCATTGGCACCAATGAAAGTTAGATCTTCACTGCGACAATAATTATTTACCCCGACTTAAAATGAAATTTTTTGCACCATACTTCCGTATCATCCGCCTCCCCTTTTTCGCCGCGCTTCTCGGCACGGCGTCACTGCTCGCCGCCGAACCCAACACGCTCACGCCCGACGAACAATCCGCGGGCTGGCAACTCCTGTTCGACGGCAAATCTCTCGATGGTTGGGCGGCGAGCGAATTGCCGGGCACCTTCAGCGTGCAAGCCGGCTGCATCGTGACCGCAGGGCCGCGCTCCCATTTATTCTACACCGGACCTGTCGCGGCTCACGATTTCAAGAATTTCGAATTACGCCTCGAAGTGATGACTTATCCGCAGGCAAATTCCGGGGTCTATTTTCATACCCTCTTCCAGCAAACCGGCTGGCCATCGAAAGGCTACGAAGTGCAGGTGAATAATACGCAATCCGATTGGCGCCGCACCGCCGGTCTCTACATGGTGCAGGATAACAAGGAAGCGCCCGTCGCCGATAATGTCTGGTTCACGCTGCGCATCCGCGTCGAGGGACAACACGTCATGACGTGGGTAAACGACAAAGTGATCTCCGATTACACCGAAGAGCCCCATGCCGTTCGCCCCGAAAACATGGCTGGCCGCCTGATCAGTCACGGCACGTTTGCCCTTCAAGGCCACGATCCCGCGAGCCGCGTGCTCTATCGCACGATCGCCGTGAAAATGCTGCCGTGAGCGCGCGGAGGCGGTCGGGGAAATTGCCCACGGAACACACGGAATACACCGAAGGGTTTACCACTAATCCACCCTAACGGGGCACTCATTCTGGAATGGTGTAGAGCCAGGGCATCCTGCTTAAATGGTTCAAGGTAGGGGCGATTGCCCTCAATCGCCTTCAGTGGTCCGTGGGCCATTGAGGGCAGTGGCCCCTACCGAAAAAATTACGGCGACCGCGTCACCTACCGAAAAAATAGGCCGCGCATGAATTTAATTTGTGGCCACCGCGTGACGTGTCGCATCAGCGCGGTTGGGGCGAACGCTTGAACCTTTCCGGCCTCATTCTTGCTACACCCGTTCATTATGGAAATGAACGCAGTGCCGCCGGAACGCTTTCATTCGCAGTACCGCGGACTGCATGCCGAACTCTTGGCCCGCCCATTCCCCGTGGTCTCGGGTCAGGTCATGGTGGCGCATCGCGCGATATTCTTCACACCCGGTGAAGCGACAAACCATCGCGCTGCCGTCGCGGCCTTGGCCAACACTCCCGGGGTCGTATCCACCCCAGCGGAACACGGTTTTCAACTGCTCCATTTCGGAGCGGTCGATCTGCGCATTGAGCGGCACAATGAGTTCACGACCTTCACCGTGCTCGCACCGCAGACCGGCGAACCTTTTGCCGAATCAGCCATCGACCATCTCCCCGCCGGCTGGCTCGACGCGATTCCCGGTCGAGTTCTCGCCGCCGTGGAAATTGCCAGTGAACCGGTGCCGCCTGACGACGCCGTCTCCGGGAAAACCATGGAGCGAGTGTTGGCGCTCTTCACGCGCGAACGTCTGGTCGGTGGCTGGGTCGTCGAGCGCGTCGCCACGGTCTGGAGCCACTTCAAACTCGATGAGCGCGGTGCGACGCGCTTTCTCGTGCAAGGCCATCGACTCACGCCGGGGCGTTATGGCCGGCTGTTGCAACGCCTGGTGGAAATTGAAACGTATCGTCTGGCCGCGCTGCTCAGTCTGCCCCTCGCGCGCGAATTACTGCCGCAGATCGAGGCACTTGAAAGCCAGCATGTCGCGTTGGTGGAAAGAATCGGCGTCATGGATGCCGGTGATGAACGCGCGCTGCTCAGCGATCTCACCACCATCGCACTCACGACCGAACGGCTTCAAGCCCGCTGCGGCTCGCGCTTCAGCCTGACCGAATCTTACGCGCGCATCCTTCTGGCGCGCGTCAAAGAATTGCGCGAGGAGCAGGTGCCCGGGTATCAGACGATCGGCGAATTTTTTGACCGCCGGCTGGCGCAAGCTTTTCACGCGTGTGAGCGAGCCGACGCCGGTCTGAGTGCGTTATCCGCGCGCCTGCAATCAACCACAGGATTGTTGCGCACGCGCGTGGAAGTGAATTTGCAGAGCCAAAATCAACTGTTGCTCGCCAGCGTCGACCGCCGGGCCGCCGCGCAGTTACATTTGCAACACGCCGTCGAAGGACTGTCGGTGGTCGTACTGACGTATTATTTAGCGAGCCTGCTGAAAATGATTTTGGAAGGAACGAAGGCCGCCGGAGTTGGGATTAACACGTCACTCGCGGTCGCACTATTGGTCCCGCTGTTGGCTTTCGGCGTGTGGAAATCGGTGCGAAAGGCAAAGCAGGAATAGGTGCGGGCGCAGCGTTCAGTCTGAATGTAGGACGGGTGCCCTCACCCGTCACGCTGCGGGGTGAGGGCACCCCGCCCACAGGGAATTGCACCTAGCCGCACTTTACCGACGACAGTCGGATTGAAAGTTCACCACGTCAGCGTGCCGCGATTACACGGGCGCGCCAACTGAGAGCCGGCGATGAATCGCGGCGGCGGCTTGGCGGGCGTCGCGGACGGCGTGCACCACGAGACTCGGACCGCGCGATGAATCACCGCCCGCAAAAACCCCCGGCACACTCGTCATTTGATTTTCATCAACGATAATCCCGCCCCACTCATTCGTCGCCACGCGACAGAAATCACTCCCCTCAGGAAAAGGCATCGGATCAAAACCGTAGGCGATCAGCACGAGGTCCGCCGGCACCAGAAATTCGGAATCCGGGACCGCGCGCGGTTTGCGCCGGCCGGAAGCGTCGGGTTCACCGAGTGTCATTTGCACGCAACGCACCCCGTTTACTTTTCCATCGGGCGTTGAGGTCAGCTCGACCGGACTGGCAAGAAACTGAAACACCGCACCCTCTTCGAGCGCGTTCGCGTACTCCTTGCGACTGCCGGGCATGTTGGCCAGATCGCGACGATAGAGACATGTCGCGGACAACGCACCGGAGCGAACCGCTGTCCGCAGACAATCCATCGCGGTGTCACCCCCGCCAAGCACCACGACCCGCTGGCCCACAACTTCCACCGGATCACCAGGCCCGAGCCAGCACTCACCGCTATTCTGCATCAAAAATGACAACGCTTGAATCACGCCGTTGAGCTGCGCGCCAGGCACATCCAGCGGTTTCGTCTGTTGCGCACCGACGCCTAAAAACACTGCCTCGAAGTCGCGCAACAAATCGTCGAGCGAAACGTCCCAGCCGACACGGACGCCGAGGCGGAATTCCACGCCGCGTTTCGCGAGCAAATCCACGCGCCGCGCGACGATCGTTTTTTCCAATTTAAAAGCGGGAATGCCGTGAACGAGCAGACCACCGGGCACGAGTTGCGACTCGAAGATCGTCACCTGATAACCGAGTTGCACGAGTTGATCGGCGCAAGCCAGGCCACCAGGGCCGGAGCCGATCACGGCAACCTTGTGTCCATTGAACGCAGCGAGCACGGGAGTGACCGCGTTGTGGGCGAACGCGTACTCGTTAATGAAACGTTCCAGCGCACCTATCGCGACCGGTTCCGTGCGAGCATTGAGGATGCACGAACCTTCACACAATTTCTCCTGCGGACAGACGCGGGAACAAATTTCCGGCAAGTTACTCGTGGAACGCGAAAGCTCGGCGGCTTCGAGGAAGCGGCCCTGGGCCGTCAACGCGAGCCACTCGGGAATGCGATTGCTGAGTGGGCAGGCCTGAACGCAGGAAGGGTTCCCACAATTAATACACCGACTGGCCTGAGCCTGAGCGGTGGCTTCGTCGTAGTTGGAATAAATTTCGAGAAAATCCGCCACCCGCTCGACTGCCGGTCGCTTGGGTAAGGCGGCCCGGTCAATCTGCGACCAAGCAAATTTAGGGTTGGTGGCATTCATCTCGAAATTAATTGCCTGACGTAAATAGACTAGCCGCAATCCTTCCGCATCGGAAGGATCGACCGAGGCTCAGCTCACCGTAGAAGCTCCGTGGTTAAAGTAATGAAGTCACGCTAATCCCCCCACTCATCGACTCATTTAAAGCGGAACAAAAGTACGCGGAATCGGTAGCGGTAGGCGAACAGGCCAGCGAACGCCTGACCTCCCCACCCCATCGAAGTTTTACCGAAACAGCCGCAAGGCGTTGCCCCAAATTCACCTGAAGCAACGAGCGCGCAACTCACGAAACCGGCTTGGTCACATTTGCGCGAAGCCGCGATTTTTTTATTTCCGATCAACTCCGCGCCCGCCAGCCACCCATTTTCTGACTTATACCGACGGCTCTTAAGATTTAGATTTTTGCTGGACAAGGAGTGGTAGGGGCGATTGCCCTCAATCGCCCTGTGCACCCCGAGGGCCGTTGAGGGCAACAGCCCCTACCTAAAGCCTAACTTTCAATGGCCAGTGGTATTAACCAGTCAGCCACGCGGCGAAATTTAACCATTGAGGCGTGCCCGCCAGCCAGAAGCGGAATCCCTGGGAAGCGAGAACGAACAAAAAGCCCCAGCCCAAAGCCGGGTGCAACCGACCGTTCTTCGCCGTATCGAAAATGACGCAGGTCAAAATACATATATCCTCGAGACCAAAATATAGCGGCAGTCCGCCTTGTCTCACCACATCCAGCGGAATACGCGCAATGGCTGCCGTCAAAATACTTAAGCTCGCCAGCAGCATGAGCCGCTTGTGAATCATCGCTTGCGACCGATACGCCAGGCCCAGTGAAATCAGCACGGAAAATACCACCATGTCACCCAGCGGAATCGTCAGAAACGCCAGGGGCGGCGGACCGGGCGTGTGGCCAAGCTTCGCCCCAGTGATCGCCGTGACCGTGCCAACGCCAACGATCGTCGCGGCAAGCAGTCCCCCAAACAACCCCAAGCGTCGATGCAGCTCGACCCGTCCGCTCGCGACGAGCCGAACTTGAACGAAAAAAAGGAGGAACCACAGCGTCATCACCACTCCGTGCAAATGCACCAGCCCGGTGAGTTCTGGCGCACCAAAAAAACGTTTGAGATAATAGGTGCGCGCGAAGCCGGTGAAAACAACGATCACGGCCACGAGGGCAGCAACCGTATAAATCGCCCGATCAGCGTGACGGGGACGCGGGGTAGCAACAGATTCAATGCTCATAGAGGGAAAGCAGCGACCAAGATGAAGACGCAGGGGAAACCTCGGGGGGAGCGAGGGAAAGCGGAGACAAGCATGAAAATTCACCCCCTAAACTCAATCTGGAAAGAGTGCCCTCCCACCGAAATCGGCCGCAAAAGATTGCTCACGAGCGGCAACTCAACAGAATTTATCGATTCAGGGATCGCATCCCTAAATTTGCCCCAGCCCATCGTGACGCGCCCCACTCCGATCGCCCCCGTCAATTTGCCTCTCTCGCCCGCGCGCCCCGCGCGCCTTCAGTCCATCGACGCACTGCGCGGATTCGTCATGTTCACGATGATTTACGTCAACATGCTTTCGGGCGCCGGGTCGATCGTGCCGGACTGGATGGTGCACTTCAGTGACCGCCACGCCAGTGGCAGCGGCATGACGTTTGTCGATCTTGTGTTTCCCGCGTTCCTTTTCATCGCCGGCATATCCATTCCCTTCGCGCTCCGCACGCGCGTTGGCCCGGAACAATCCCCTTGGAAATCGCTGGGGCATATTTTTCAACGCAGCCTGGCCCTGCTCTTCATCGGCGTTTTGATGGTCAATGAATCACCTGATTCATCCAAGCTCGGTTGGTCAGCCGCGCTATGGTCGGCGCTGATGTATTTTTCCGCCATCGCCGCATTCGCGGAATTTAATCCCAACCGCAAAGCGAACGGATCCCCTCAATTTTGGTCAAAATTTTCCCTGGCCCTGCGCCTCACCGGCGTGGCTTCTCTGGTGGCGCTCTCCTTTTCGTTCATCGGCTCGGATGGCCATCGCATCATCACCTTGTCCCCTTTTTCACTTCACCACGAATGGTGGGGCATTCTCGGACTCATTGGTTGGGCGTACCTGACGGCGTCGCTTGTTTACCTGCTTTTTCGTGGTGAGCGACTGGCGCTCCTCGGCAGCATGGCGCTGTTGATCGGTCTTTTTGTGGCCGACCGCTCGGGCACCTTTAACGGCCTCTGGTTCGCGGCTCACGTGAGCTTCGGCGAAACGTTGGGCTCGCAAGCCGCCATTACGGTTGGCGGAACACTGCTCGGTTCGATGCTGCTCGCGCCGGAGATGAGCCTGCCTCGAGCGCGAATTCGATTCACGCTTTGGTTCATCGCGGGAACTGCCGCGGGCGCGCTGTTGTTAAACGGACTGTACGGAATCAGTAAGAATAGCGCCACGCCGTCGTGGTGCCTGTGGGCCTGCGCGGTCTCGGCCGCGCTTTGGTTACTCCTGTATTTCATCGTCGATCTTCGGCCACAGAAATTCATCGCGAAGCCGCTGGTGGCCGCCGGACAAAATGTGCTGCTCGCCTATTTGCTTTCGGAGATGCTGCCCTCTCTGCTGACCTTGGCACATTTTGAAGGGAGTGCCGATACCTCCCTGGCCATCGCCATCGCGCGATCCGCCGGCATCAGCGTCGCGATAGTATCGCTGACCATCGCACTGAATCACTCCGGGTTCCGGGTTAAACTTTAATCCACTTCCAGCAAAGGAATGCCGAGGCGTTCCGTGATCTTCCATCAGCCTAAATTCCGCCATTCGATCTCGTCACAGAGCACACCGAGTTCGGAAGGAGTGCAGGGAGAAATACTTATTGTGCAGTGATCCAAGAATTTGAATTCACCTGCCGGGTGATGATTTCTTTGGGTGATTTTTTAAGACATTTCTCTGTGAGCTCTGTGCTTACCTCCGTGCACTCTGTGTCCAACTGCGTTTTCTAGGATCAGGGGCGCTCGCGCGCACAATTTCAAAGGTCTCGTTCCGCTGTTGCCGCAGTATTCCAGCGCGTTGCAATTTTGCGTGCTCCTCGTACAATCCCACCATGGCCCACCGCACACTCACGGCCACTGAATTGGCTGAGTATTTGCACATCACTGTCACCGAGGTTGAACGCCTGGTGCGCGAAAGCGATATGCCCAAGGAGCTGCGTGGCAGCCGATATATTTTTCGACGGAGCGAGATCGATAGCTGGGCTTCACAACGCATCATGCGCATGCCCGACGAACGCCTCGCCTCCTACCACGAAGAATCGATGCGCGGCACCAAGGAGATTCTTCCTCACAATGCGCTCATCCCCGACCTGCTCCGACCGGACTACATTGACCTCGAACTGACGTCCAAGACGCGGGCCTCCGCGATTCGCGATATGGTTGCTCTCGCCGCTCGCACGGAGCGGGTCTTCGAGCCACGCGAATTGCTCGAAAGCGTCGAGGCCCGCGAGGCCCTCTGCTCCACCGCCCTGCCCGGTGGCGTCGCGCTGTTGCACGCGCGCAACTACGACGCTTATCGCTTCGAAGGTTCATTCATCGTCTTCGGCCGCACGATCCAAAACGTCCTCTTCGGTTCGCCTGACGGCGGACCAACGCGGCTTTTTTTCCTGATCTGCTGTCAGGACGATCGCATCCATCTTCACATCCTTGCGCGCCTCTGTATGATCGCGCTGAAAACGGACGTACTCAATAAACTCGCCGAAGCCGGTGACGCCACAACCGCCTTCGATGCCCTCGTCACCGCCGAGTTGGCCGTGTTACCCATTCCTGATACCCCGAAATCAAAGTAGGTCGAATTTGAGAAGGGGTGCGATCCGAGTGCCAGTGCGTTTTCAACCATGACGAAGCCTGAAACTGCATCGGTGCGCTCCGAATTGTAGGCGGGGTGCACTCACCCCGCAGCACGGCGGGTGAGGGCACCCGTCCTACATTCAGACTACTGGCCACTATTACTGCCTAATTGAAAACGTCCGAGTCACTCCCCAGCCCCTCAATCCTTCTTCGGCGGCAGCACCTCGATCTGCAACGGCTTGCTGGTCTCGAGATGCACGTCCCGTTGCGGAAATGACATGATGATTCCAGCCTTCGCGAAGGCGGCAGCGATCCGGTGGCGCAGCTCCGTTTCCACTTCGTGACGCTCAGCCACGTTGCTCCAGAAATGCGCTTCGAAAATCAGGGCGCTATCGCCGAAATCACTGAACCTGACCTTGGGCTCGGGATTTCGATTCACTCCGGCCAGGCCCAGCATGACTTCTTTCAACACCCGATCGACATCACGCGACGACGTTCCGTACGCCACCCCCAGTCGGATTTTTTTTCGCACCACGTCGTCAGACAGCGTCCAGTTCGTCACGGATTGCTCCAGCAGACGACTGTTCGGCACGATCAGATGCGTGTTGTCCTCCGAGCGCACAATCGTGCTACGCGGCCCGAGTTCCTGCACCGTCACCACCTGGCCATCGAGTTCGATCACGTCGCCCTGATTGATCGGCCGCTCCACCAGCAAAATAATTCCACTGATAAAATTATTGATCAGATTCTGACTGCCAAACCCGATGCCCACCGCCAGCGCACCGCTCACCACCGAGAATTGCGTGAGCGAAAAGTGGAACAGGTTAAACGCGGTCAATATCACGATCAGAAACAATCCATAAAACGAAAGCGTCTGCCACGCCGCCCGCCGTCCCGTGGTCAATCCCATCCGCTGGAATACAGTTCGCCCGATCAACGCACTCGTTCGCCGGGAAAGCCAGTGACCGAAAAGAATCAGCGCGAGCACGGCGAGAATGGTCTTCACCCGGATCGGTTGATCCTGCACTGAAAACACCTCGTAATTCCACGCCGCGTTCGCTTGTTGACAGGCCGCCGTTGAAGCATCCTTCCACGAAAACGACGACACGCGCGAACCGAGTTCTTCCTTCAAGCGGAGACGCTCCGTACGAAGATTTTCGAAATCCGAGAACTCCACGTCACCCAACGCCAGCCACGCTTGCAAATGCCGGATCCGATCCGCCAACCACGGCGACTCTGCCCCACCGTTGACCGGCCCGTGAGAGAGACGCACTTGCAGGTCCTGTAATTCCGCACGGCTTTTTTCCAAGTCGGCGAGTTGCAAAGTACGCGCCTTCTCCAAACGCGCAAGTTCCTCGCGATTGGCTGTGTCCCAGCCGCGCATCTCCAGCGACGGAGCCACGCCAGCCAATACACGCCGGCGCAGTTCGGAAATTTTTTCCACTTCAGCCAAGCGTTCCTGTTGCGCAGCTAAAACCCCGAGCGTCAGATTGGCCGTCTGTCGATCAGCGCGACGCGATTCGAGTTCGTCTGTGGGATTCGCCGTCGTCGCCCGACGCTCCGCCGCAATGACCAGCCGGGAGGCTTGATCGGCCTCTTTTTTCGCGGCGGTAATCGCGACCGTCAGTTCAGCCTCACGCTTTTCACGATGCAGGCGAGCGGCCGCGATTTCCTCGTCGGCGACGATCAAATGCGTCCGCAACCAATCAAAGCTCGGACGCAGGAGCGCCTGTTTTGGTTCCAACAATGATTGCTGCAGCTTCAAGGTGCGCAACGCTTGCTCCCGCACTTTCACGGTTTCCTGCGCGAGCCGGCTCTCGAGTTCGCCGAGTCGAAGATTATTTTGCGCGATCGACTGGTCAGCCGCTTTAGCTAGAGATTCCCGAGCGGTGCGGCGGGTGCGTTCTTTCGCGGCGAGAATCTCGCGCGCTTCGGCGAGGGAAGCGGTCACGTTGGCCACGTCGGTCTTGAGCCAGCCCCGCGCTTGCTCGAGGTAATCGCGCTCCGCGTAAAGTTGATCCAGCAATTGCACGCCGTAAGGCGGCTTGAGTGACGCTTCGGGTGGACGGCGCGCCTGCGTGCGTTGTTCGACCTCTGCGGCTTCCTTTGCGAGATCGGCGGCGTGCTGCAACGTGTGTTGCTGTTCGAGGTACACGTTGTCGATGCGCTCCAGCAGCGCAGTCTCCTGCGTCAAGCGCAGCGCGGTGTCGTCGAGTTTTCCCTCCGGCAACTGACTCAGTTCCGCGCGGGTTGTGGTAATTTCCTTCTGCAACGCGGCGCGCTGAGCGGCGATCGTCTCTGCGGTGATTTCCACCGGAGCAGGTGCGACCGCCTCGGGAGCCGCACCAGGCACGAACGGCAAAGTGGCGGCGGTGACGATGGCAACAAATCCGAGTAACGAGGCGATCATGACGACGAGACGACGGAAAGAGAACAAAATCGAATTTGGCATAGAATATCCGAGATGAAGAACGCATAACACAGATCCTGGCGCAAAGCCATTTTCCATGCACCGTCCTGCAGGAATAGACCGCGTTAGCTCGGCAAGGTGGCGCTGCCGCCGAATTAATTGCGCCCAAGGAAGAATAACCCCCCAGGCTCATTCGATGCTTATCAGGAATTTTGAGTAAAGCATGCTTGACATGTGACAAGTGTGCTTTACATCTCTTCTCATGAACAAAATCAACGAGATTGAATCGGTCGTACCGTGTTCCGGGAGTTATTCCCTGAAAAAGGATTTGGAGCTGAACGCGTGGCTGGGAGTCGCCGCAATCATGCATTTGATTATTCTCGCTGTGGTGAAACATCACCCCGAGTGGACCCCGCTCACCCGTGGATTACTCACGCTGACACCGATGATCCCTGGCTGGCTCTACGTGCGGACTTGCCTTCGCTTCATCCGCAGCCTGGACGAATTGCAACGGCGAATTCAACTCGAGGCGTGGCTATTCGCCGCGCTAAGTGCATTGATAGTCACCTCTGTCATCAATACTCTTAACGACAATGGCGTCGCGCTCGTTAGCGACTTGAGCCATGGCTTAAGTCTATTTGGCGCCTTTACTTTGACCTTCGTGCTTTGGGCCGTGAGCAGTGCGATCGCCAACCGCCGCTACAAATGATACCAATCGGCCGTTGCATATGCACTTCAGGTAGGTGGCGCGCTCGTCGCGCCATTCTGCTGGCCAGCAGAACGAGGCAAGTGGCCGATGTCGCTTCGCTCGGTAACGCAACCTACACTTTGGAAATGGGTAAAATCAGAGGACAATTGACATGAAGAACAACCTACGCGAATTGCGGGCGCTGAAGGAATGGTCCCAAGGCGACCTGGCGGAAAAGCTCGATGTCTCACGCCAAACCATCAACGCCATCGAAACGGAAAAATACGATCCGAGTCTTCCGTTGGCTTTCAAGATCGCCCGACTCTTCAAACAGCCGATCGAAAATATTTTTACCGCTGAGCGTTGAGGGCACGAGAATTCTGCCACCGCTGCGGAAGCGGCGCGATTTTTCAGGCTGTTTTCGTGAGCTTGGATAAGTTTCGTGGGCGATTTTTTTGCGGCTTTGCTCTCGGAATTTTCCGTGTGTTCGGCGTATTTCGTAGGCAAAATGATTTTCTGGAATCAGAATTTGCCGTGCGCCCGATCTTCAAAGAACTCCGCTTAACGCTCGCGCTCGCGCTGCCCATGATCGTGGGCCAGGTGAGTCAGATGCTGATTGGCATCACGGACAACGCCTTTATCGGGCGCGTCGGCACGGTGCCGTTGGCCGCGGCCGCCTTCACGCACAGTCTGTTCGGAATGTTTTTTCTCGTGGGCATCGGCTTATTGTTGCCGGTGGCGGTGCTCACCGCGCGGGATCATGGCGCGGGCAACGACGCGGGCAGCTCGGTGTGGCTGCGTCATGGCAAGGTCCTGGCCCTCGTCGTCGGGCTCGCGGCCTTCGGATTGCTCGTCGGGCTTTCGACGCAACTGCAGCGCTTTGGTCAACCCGCCGAAGTGGTCGCGATCATGAAACCGTTTTTTTTGCTGATCTCAGCGTCGCTCATCCCAGTGCTCTATTTCCAGGTGCAACGGCAGTATCTCGACGCGCTCGGGCGACCGTGGGTCGGCACGACCATCATGCTTGGCGACATCGCGCTGAACGCCCTGCTCAATTGGATTTTCATCTGGGGCCATGGCGGCGCACCTGCGCTCGGCCTGACCGGCTCCGGAGTCGCGACCCTAATCGCGCGCAGCGTTGCAGTGGGCATCATTGCCCTGTGGCTGAGACGCGCGGCGAACCGTGATACCAGCAAGAGCCACCGGTGGGAGTGGGCGCGGATCCGGGAGATGTTGAGTATCGGTATTCCAGCGGCGGGTTGTCTGCTGTTTGAATCCGGCGCGTTTGGGACTGCGGCGTTGATGATGGGTTGGCTCGGCGCGACGGCGCTCGCGGCGCATCAGATCGCAATCAGTTGCGCCGCGCTCACGTTCATGGTTCCGCTCGGACTTTCAACTGCGGCGAGCATTCGCCTCAGTCGTGCCCGCGGTGAGCAACGCTATGATCTGTTGCGCCCGATTGGAATTGGGGCGCTGGGTTTTTCGAGTGCGGTCATGCTCATGTTCGCCGTGGTATTTG
>JANYFP010000423.1 GCA_025362555.1 Verrucomicrobiota bacterium | reverse complement strand
CTCAGTTTCCGGTGGGATTTCCCGCCTTATTAGCTTCGGCGCATTCGTTTTTTGGATTCACCGGTCAGCGTTTTATAAATCCTCTCCTGCTATTTATTGCGGCCTGTCTGGCCGGAATGCTTGCCACGTCATGGCTGGGCGTTGTCTCTGGAACAGCCGTTTTTTTACTCTGGCTGTGGTTTCCACTGCAAACATGGGCTGGCAATACTCATTTTTCCGAAGTGCTGCTGCAATTGCTGTGGTTGCTAACATTGCTTGGTCTGGCTGAGAGGGCACATCGGCCCGCCTGGGCCGGTGCACTCGCCGGGCTGACGATGGGGGTCGCGCTTTCGGTTAAAATTGATGCTCTGCCCGTCTTGATCTGCACCTCGGGAGTTGTCGCCTTTATCACGTTTAAAAACGAGCGCGTCTTTTTCCGGTTTTTTACCGTAGCACTTGGAATGAGCTCGGCAATCTCAGCCGTGGCTTTGTGGCAGGATAACCGAGCGTACGCATTGGACACACTGCGATCAATCGTAGAAACTAATCGTCGACCGCTCATTTTTATCGTGATCGCAATTGCCACTGTCGGCATCGCGTACGGTGCGATCCGTCGTTTTGGCCTGCTCGCCAAAATTCGTGGGTCCAAGCTTGATCTTCGACCGTGGATAATGGGTGGCCTCATTGGCAGCGGAATGATGCTTGCGGCATACGCATACTTTATTCGCAGTCATCCGACCGTACCCGACACTTTTTTCTATTGGCCACGCCACCGGGTGATCCGTAGCTATCGGGAGGATACTTTTGTGCGGCTCGGCTGGTATTGGCAGCCTTGGGGACTGGCCATCGCCATACTGGGAATGGGCGCAGCAATCCGGGAAACTCGGAAAATTTGGCAGGGGCTTGCCGTTGGCATCGGGCTGGTTTTCCTGATCTCATTTTCGTATGACATTCGCAACAATCCCAACGAGCCTTACGCGTTAAGACGGTTTCTGCCTTATGCGGTTCCCTTCATGATCTTTGGCGCCGCCGCCGTGGGGCATTGGCTTCCAGCAAACTGGCGGAACGCCCGGACAGGCTTAGCCATAATAGTAACGACAATTCTGCTGCTTGGCATTTGGCCAATCAACCAGCGGCTAAATCACCAACCGGAGTATCCCGGACTGATCGAAGAAATGGCACAACTAGCGGGGAAAATTCCCGAAAAGGCGGTGGTCGTTGTTTCCGATATCGATCCACTCGCTCCCCTGGCCAGCGGTTTGGAATTTATTTTTAGAAAACCCTGCGTCGTTGTCCATTACGTGCCGCATGCGTATGGTCGCGAAACAGCGTTAATTCACGCCTTCAAAATTTGGAATGAGCAGGGTCGTTCAGTATACTGGTTGAGTTCGCAAATTGGAGATACCCCAAGGATCGGTGGAGTTACTTTCCAGCCGATGTGCCGCGGACTCATTCGTACCAAGGCAACCTTTGCATCCGATAGAGAACTCATTACGGAGCAAACCCCCTTGGAACTGCCTTACATTTTAAACGCGATTACGCCGATCTTCCCGTCGGCACCAACAACGCCAGACCGCTCGCCATAACCGCAACGTGTCCGACACCGGATGAAATTTGCTGGAGGATTCTGCACGTCGCTTTCGATAAAGAATCGGAAAGAAAAGCACCCGTTGACGATAATTGAGCGCCGCAAGCGTAGCGGTTGTGGTGCAGGAAAAACCGTCGGGCAATTCCTCGATCCAAACGAGCAAGCTTTCCCGACGAAAGACCCGCAAGCCGGAATTCAAATCCGGAATCGATGTCTTCCAAAGGAATCCAGCAATCCAAGCGGTGCCGTTTTTGACGGCTAGCCGCAGATATCGCAGACTGCCAAAATCAGTAAAGCGTGCGCCGATTACTTGCTCGGCATCGTTCAGCAAGGCTAACGCATCGGCCAGCGATTCTGCCGAATAAGTGCCATCGCCATCTATCCAAGCGATTATCGAACCCACCGCCGCTCGCGACCCCGTCGCCCGCAAGCTCCTCGAACGACAGCTCGACGATTTCGAGGCCCTGCTTCTTGAGAGTGGTGCCGGTCTCGACGACGTC
>JANYFP010000400.1 GCA_025362555.1 Verrucomicrobiota bacterium | reverse complement strand
TAACTCGGCATGAAGTCGGGAGGAGACACGGCAAGAATGCCGAGTTACTACCCAACCAATAGACAGCTTGTCTGGCCGAATGGGTCCATAGCAGAAACCTATAACGCCACTGAGCCTGACCAACTTCGTGGCCCTCAACACCACTTCGCGTGGTGCGACGAGATCGCCAAGTGGAAGTACATGCAGGCTACGTGGGATCAAATCCAGATGGGCCTGCGTCTGGGTGAGAAACCCCAGCAGGTTATCACGACCACTCCTCGACCACTCGAACTCATCAAGAAAATCTTGAATGACAAAGACACGGTGGTTACGAAGGGTCGGACCTACGACAACTCGGGCAACCTAGCTGCCCCGTTCCTAAAGAAGATCGCAGAAGAGTACGAAGGTACACGGCTGGGTCGGCAGGAACTGGAAGCTGAAATCCTTGACGACATACCCGGTGCCTTGTGGCAGCGGAGCGCCATCGATCTGAACCGCCTAGGTGAAGTGCCTCTCGACATGGAACGAGTCATCGTTGCTGTTGACCCTGCTACGAGCAACGAGGAGGGAAGCGACGAGACTGGTATTGTTGTTGTTGGCCTAGCCCGCGACACCGACGGCTATGCTCAGGGCTACATCCTTGAAGACGGCTCGATGAAGGGTTCGCCAGAAGAGTGGGCACGGAAGGCTGTCAACCTCTACCGCAAGTGGGAAGCAGACAAGATTGTCGCTGAGAAAAATCAGGGCGGCGACATGGTGGCCTCGGTCATCAAAGCCGTTGATCGGAGCCTCAACCCTAAACTGGTTCACGCCAGTAGGGGGAAGTACATCCGAGCCGAGCCGATCTCTTCTCTCTATGAACAGAACCGAGTACATCATGTTGGCCGTTTTGATAAGCTTGAAGACCAGATGTGCACGTTCAGCGTGGACAACCTTCGTGGGAACGGAATGGGTTCTCCTGATCGGGTTGATGCTCTTGTGTGGGGCTTGACTGAACTATTTGACAAGCTTACTGGTCGTCGTCGCTCTGAGAAAAAAGAGCAACAGATGAACAAAGTTACCGACGGAAAGCCGTGGCTAACCCCTAACTCAAACAACCGCAACAGTTGGATGGCAGGATAAAAATTGGCAGAGAAACCAAACAAACAGAAGATCGAGAAGAACGACGACAAGGCTACACCTGTCGATGTCCTGAACTTCGATACTTCTCCGGTGGACAAGGATTACGTTCCTGAGGGTTTCGACTCCGTTACGGACTTCCTAAAGGATATGCGAGAAGAATATGATCTAGACTATGACTTCGACCGCGAAAACCGTGACGAAGCACTAGAAGACAAGAAGTTTACCGCCGGTCAACAGTGGGACCCTGTAGTCCTCGAAGACCGTAAAGGACTTCCTTGCCTTGTCATTAACTCCGTTCCTCAGTTCATAGCCCAGCTAATTGGCGATTGGAGAGAGAATAAGCGTGGTGTAAAGGTCCTACCCGCAGAAGAGGGTGATAAGGACATATCAGACGTTCGTGCCGATCTAATCCGTGCCATTGAAACACAATCTCGTGCTGATCGCGTCTATGACGTGGCCTTCGAGAGTGCAGTCCAGTGCGGCGACGGCGCCTTCCGGGTGTCCGTCGAGTACGCAAAGGACTCTGTGGTAGACCAAGACATCTTCATCCGCCCTATTGAAGACTCTCTGAGCGTCGTTTGGGATCGTTTGAGTGTTGACCCCACCGGTCGTGACGCCCGACACTGTTTTGTTGACGACTTAATCCCTACAAAAGACTTTGAACGCAAGTGGCCTGATACTAAGCCCTCTGAACTAAGTACTCGGGTGTACAATCAAATGGTCAATGACCACTGGATTGAGGCTGAGGGTGTCAGAGTTACTGAATACTGGCGTCTCATCGACCGCAACCGACTGTTGGTTCTGTTCGAGGACGGAAGTGTCCGCTTCGTTGACAACGATTTGGATGATCTGATCCAGAAACATGGCAAGCCGCAGCGCAGTCGCGTCTCTCCTTGTACCTCTGCCCAGATGCACCTTGTTACTGGCTTTGACATCTTGTCTGGTCCGTATGAGTACCGCCTGAACCGACTCCCGGTCATTAGAATGTCCGGTAGAGTGGTTAATCTCGCAGGAACCCGCGTCCGTTACGGAATTGTCCGTTTTATGAAGGACTCGGCCCGCCTGCGGAACTTCCACCGTTCAGTTGCTGCCGAGCAGTTGGGTTATGCACCCAAGGCACAGTGGATTGCGACTGAAAGTGCGGTTGAAGGGTATGAAGACGAGCTGCGTAAGGCTCATTTGACCCGTGATCCGCTCATTAAGGTGAGTGATGAGGCCGTCATCGGCCAGAACATCCAGCGACTTGAACCGCCGAAATGGCAAACTGCTCTCCACCAGGAGGCAGAGGCCAACGTACAGGATATGAAGGATGTAACTGGTATTCACGACGCTTCGCTGGGCATCAGGTCCAACGAAACGAGTGGTCGGGCCATCAACGCCCGGCAGCGTGAAGGTGACGTCTCTGCAATCACCTACTACGATAACGGCAATGCCGCTGTGCTTGAGGCCGGGGACGTTATGAACCAGCTCATCAGTCAAATCTATGACGGCACTCGCATCATCCGCATTATCGGAGAAGATGAGAAGCTTAAGTTCCTCAAGATCAACGACCCCAACGACCCAAGGTCTCCTGACATGTCTGTTGGGAAGTACGATGTTGCTCTATCCACTGGTGCGAGCTACACGACCCGCAGGGTTGAAGCCGCACAGGCTATGATGGATGCCGTTCAAGTATTTCCACAAATGATGCAAGTCGCGGGTGATCTAGTAGCTAAGGCCCAAGATTGGCCGGGTGCTGATGAATTGGCTGATCGTCTTAAAATGACTATCCCACAGCAATTTCTGCCACCTGATGAAAGGACTCAACCAGACCCTCAGATGCAGCAAATGCAGGCTCAGATGGCTCAGTTGGCACAAGAGAATCAGCAACTTAAAACTGATAAATCTATTCAACTTAAGAAGCTTGTCATCGACGTCTACAACGCGGAGACGCAGCGTATTCGTGCCCTGTCTGACAACATGGTTGATGGCAACCCACAAGAGTTGGCTGATCTGCAATCGGTGGTTGACACCGGTATTAACGTCCACCAAGCCGTTATGGCTCAGGACGATCAAAATCACCGACACGCCATGGACGTTACGAACCAAGCCCACGATCAGAATA
>JANYFP010000373.1 GCA_025362555.1 Verrucomicrobiota bacterium | reverse complement strand
CGATATCGTTGCCGTTCGTGCCGGCGAGCGCAGCACCTTTCACGGTGGTCTCGAAGTGATTGATCTTCAGAGACAATTTCTCGTGCAGAGCCGTGATCGTAACGCCGTATTCCGTGGTGTTACCGGTCGCGTTCGGAATGTGTTCGCCGCTCAAGTCGAGACGAGCCGCGTCTGGCTTGAAGTTTTGACCCTTGTTGAACATTAAGCTGATCGTCATATCACCGGGAAGTTTCGAAATGAGTGACTTCGGAAGGTGATAGACGCCGCCCCAGGATTTGCTGGTGCCGGAAACGTCGGAACGAGATTTCAGATTGTCATCATAGTTCAGGCTCGTGAAGCCGGTATTTTGATTCTGCAGAGCACTGGACTCGTAGCTGGTAACCTTGTCCTTGCGGTAGCCAAAGGTTGGGACCAAGTCACCATCGAGCAAATAGCCCTGCCAAGTGATACCGGTTGATATATCGCGGTAACGGGTACGACCGGCGGACGTAACCAAATCGGGGAATTGATTTGGATCGGTATCCCGCATGTATTCGATAGACTGATTAGACCAGCCGATATAGTTAGCGGGATTGTTGGCTTGCGTGGTGTTGTTGACTGCACCCGTTTGGGTGTTCGTGCCGACGTAGACCGCCGTTGGATCGACGTAGGCCGGATCGTTTGGATTCGTTGGCTTATTCCAAGTGGAATTGAAATTGCGCACCGTGGCATATTTTGGTGGCTCAATCTTCTGCAAGCCGGGCATATTACTGCCAGAGGCGGAAGATTTACTCTGCAAACTCCCGCTAAGATAGGAGATCCACTCGAAGGAGCGTTGGGCCCCAAGGGTGTTCGCCGCATTCGCATTCTTCGAATTCTTCAGAACGTAGTCGGGCGTCGTGGCGAACTCAGCCCAGCTCGTCGTGTTTCTAACCAGCGTGTTGCTTTCATACAGACCGGTGAAGATATGTTTGCCGAGGATCTTCGACAGGCTCGATTTCCCGAGGAAATCTTCAGCCCGCAATTCACCGGTTGGGGTGAAGCGGAAGGTATCACGCACCGTGGAGAACGCATAATTTGGATTCGACGCAGCGTTACCAGCATACGCACGACCCACGTTGGGGTTAGCAGAGCCGTCCGCAAACGTTTGATTCACGTCAACGGCGATCGCGTAATTGGAACCGGTCATCCATTGATTCGATCCTTGCGTGTAGTTTTGGTGATCGAAGGCAAATTGGAAGGCCAAGCGATCATTGAAAAAGCTTTGGTCGATCGCGAGGTTCGTCGCGTCCCAGTTCTGCCATTCTTTCTTGTTCGGACCGTCGAGCAACTTCGTATAGAAGTCGAAGATGGAAGTGTCGGTCAGCGTGGAATCAGCGTAATAGACGCCACCGGGGGCGGCTTTGTTTGGACTGGTACCCTGTGTGCCCACGTAAGCATAATATTGGCTCGCCGAGGGAATACCAAATGGACGGAAGGTGCTCAGACCATTGATCGACGCGTTAACCAGCGCATTGCCGGTATTCATCTGCGCGGTGATAGTCCCGATGGCATTGCCACTTGGGTAATTCGGGGTCGACACCGTGTTCTTCGATTTCTCGGTGTTTTCGTAATAGTTGATGACATCGGGCCAATAGGAGCGGGTTTGCGCCCACCCGCCTAATTCAACGGTCGCACTAGCGAGGCCACTGCCAGCAGCGCCAGGCAGACCGGTCGCGCCCCAAGGAGCCGTGTTGTTGTTGCTGAATTGGTTAATCGTCAACTTGTTCAAGTTGTAATTACCAAAAGCATCCTGACCGGTTTTGAACCATGGCGTGATTTCGTCGATCGGAGGCGCTTGGCGAGGATTGTTCGACTTCACTTTGCCGTTTTCGTATTTCGCGCGAATCGAGGTGTGGCTGTCTTCACCGAATAGTTTCGGGTCAAACCGCAGAGCACCGTAATAACGGCGGCTGTCATTGAATGCCGGTTTCTGTTCGTAGATTTGTTTGCTATCCACCGCAGCGAAGCGAACCGCCAGCACGTCTTTAACGATGCTTTGGTTGATGTTCATCGACCAACGCTGTGAACCGTATTGGCCAGTGACGTTTTCAACATTGTAAGCCGTCTTAAATGAAGCGTCGTTGATGCTGGTGTTAACGATACCAGCAGGACTGCCGGTGCCGAAAAGAATCGAGTTTGGTCCGCGTTGGAGGTCGACGCGACCCACGTTGAAACCATCCCATGGAATATCGGTCAGGAAGTAATCACGGGTGTTGTCGGCTTGATCCAAGCCACGAACACGGGTGGTTGAGCTGACGGTATTTTCCGAGTAGATCGCTCCGCCGGCCATACCGGAGAAGTTACCACGGATACCCGCCACTTCGGTGCTCGGGGTGTAAACGAGCAAATCATTGGAATTCCGCGAACCCGTGTCCTGAAGAAATTGCTTCGTGACGACGGAAATTGCCGAAGCAATATCCCTCAACTCAGTACGAACGCGCGTACCAGCGAGGGTTTCTTTTGCCGCGTAACCCTGATCGGTGTCAGCTTCGACAATGAACGGGGACAGGGTGATCGTTTCTTCTTCAGCCGGTTTGGCAGGAGCAGGAGCTGCGGTGGTTTGCGCCGACAGGCGCCCCACGGATATCAGACACAACGCGGAAGAGAGCGCGAACGCTCCGGCACGCGAATACAATCGATTCATGATCGTTAGGGTTAGGGTGGTGTTAGCTTCAGCCCGCCGACGAAGGCCGGTTGGGGTTGAGCGATAAATCTGGTGGGTATTCCGGACTTATAGCGTCGCCACTATAAGATGTTCGCGTCCAGTCGTGAATGAGTTCGATTGCTCATGAATTGAGATATTTTGTCGGTCCGCTTATCTCTGATTCACGCTCACAGGTGCGCTTGGCAAGCGTTCTACCTACAGACTTATTGAGCTACTTTGGACTGCATTTTCTTACGGTAACTACCCGGGGAATCACCCGTGAGCCGCTTAAAAAGCACACACATGTACTCCACGTGCTCAAAACCGGTAAGTTCAGCGATTTTTTTCAGCGGAAAATCGGTTTCAAAGAGCAGTTGACGAATTTTCACCACCTGCACCCGCCGAATCTCCGCTTGGGGAGAGCGTCCCAAGTAGTGTCGGAATTTCTTCTCGAGCTGACTGCGCGAAGCATAAGCATGTTTAATGACCTCTTCAACCGAAACCCCGTGACAGGCGCGTTCGCGGATAAAGCTGAGGGCGGTGGCCACATTCCGGTCATCAATGGCCAACACATCGGACGAGGGTCGCGTGACCACGCCGATCGGTTCGATGCGCTGGTCATAATTCTTTGGCTTTCGACCAGCAAGCATATCGGCGAGCACTTCAGCAGCACGATAACCGGACTGGAATGCATTGGGTGCCACACTGGAAAGCGGCGGATAAGTCATTTCACAGCGAATCGGGTCGTTATTAGCACCCAGAATTGCCACCTCCTCCGGCACGAGGAAATTGCTCATTTGGGCTGCACTGATGATCTGTTGCGCGCGCAGATCCATGCAGGCCATTACTCCAACCGGTTTGGGCAAACGCTTCAGCCAACCCGCGAGCGCCGTGATCTGTTCCACGTCCCAAACCGGGGTTAAGTCGCCCGGATAATTGACGTCAAACACGTCGCATTCCCGGCCGGCCAACCGAAGGGCTTCAACAAATCCGTCACGTCTTTCGCACGACCACCCGTCATTGGAAAAACCGGTGAAGCCAAAATTTTGGTGGCCCCGTTCCAAGAAATGTTCCGCGCCGAGGTGACCGAGGCCGACGTTATCCGGCCGGATCTTCGGCACGCCCGGATACGGCGCGATATCGTTCAGATCCACCAGAGGAATTTTTAATTCGGCGCACACTTGCACGAGGCCTGGCGTGGTGTGCCGGCTGATCACGCCGTGCCATTTTTTGCTGCGCAGCCAGTGCGGCTCAGTTTCCGCCCGCGCCTGATCATCGTGAAACGCCGACCAGAGCCGATGGGTAAGCTCGTAGTGCACGATCCCCTTGAGCATGGCGATGCTCTCTTGGAAACGAGTCAGAAAAACCAACAGCACTTGAGGTCTCACAAGGCTCTACGGTGGCAACCTTCGACCGACTGGCAAGCTGGCATGCATTTTATGCCGTAACGGACAGATCGGCTTCTGTCACCCAGAAGCGCGTAAAGCATCAGGCTCAGCGACCGGACCGTAGCCGTCGATTCTCCGATGCAAGCATACAAAGTATGTGTGCGATAGTGCCCCCCACTCACCCCGCAGCTTAGCCGTATGCATTCAGTTAAACGATCGCTCCAATCACAATCAGCGGGCACTGAAAGGTGGAGAACCCCACCTCCCGGCAGGTTGATGCAGTACACGCGCAGAAAACGTGCCCGGAGGTCGCGTTCCACCCAACTTAACTGCACGAATCCGTATCGATAGCCGGCGCCTCGCGGGGTGAAGACACCCCGCCGACAAAAAATTGGCGGATCGACTGGCTCAAGCCTTGCCGCGGCGCGCCTCAAGCTTCTGCCGGATCTCCGCCATTTTTTGCTGCGTCAACGGAAAGCGAACGAGCAAAATAATCGAGACGACCAGCCCGGCGATCGGAATCGCGGCAAACAAAAATCGCAGCATGAAAATCGCATGACCCGTTTGATTGCCGCCAAGGGACGCATCGAAACCGATCTTATCGAGAATTTCTCCAGACGCCCAGTTACCCAGGCCCATGCCGAACTTCATGATCCACGAACCGCAGGCCGAAAACGCGCCTTCGCGACGCATCCCCGTTTCGAGTTCATCGTAATCCATTACGTCGGCGCTCATTGATCCGTACAGCATCCAGAATCCAGCGCTCGTGAAGGCGCAGAATCCGGAATACAACACCTGCAGCCACTGGATACTGGGATTGTAGAGCCACCACGAGGCCACACTGACTGCGATGGCGGATAATTGCACGATGATCAGGCCGCGTTTTTTCCCGAGATGTTTCGCGGCAAAGGCATAGACCGGAATGCCACAAAGGCCGAGAAACATGCCCGAAAGTCCCATCCAAAAATTCCACGTGTTGGCCGACGACACATCGCCGTGGCACACATAATAAACCGTCGCGTAATACCCCAGCGTTCCAATCATGCTGGTGCCGATGCCATAGGCCATCGCCATGGAAAGATTCGCGCGGAACGGTTTGCATTTCAGCGTCTGCCAAAGCGTATCCTTGATCGAAACGGGTGCCTGCTTTCGACCGACAATCAGTTTATTGTAGTAACGTTCCCGCGTGAGGAGAAACATGACAACACCCGCCACCACCATAATAACCCCGAGGATTAACGTGTAGGTCTGCGCTCCGACCAAGACATTATTCTTCGCGCCTTCGGGCGCATGCTCCCAACCGAAAAGCGTCTTCATCAGGACGCCAAAGCGGGTGAAATCCAACGTGAAAAGGCTCCCAAGCACCTGCGCAAACCAATGCGTGGTCTGACTAAAAAGAGTCGCGAGCCGTGCCGGCACATCGCTCCAAGTCGCCCCGACCCACACGCCCGCCGTGGCGAACGCGCCGGCCGCAAACATCGCCACTTCCGGAAATTTTTGCATCGCACTGCGCACCGCACCCAACGCGGTGCGCTCATGATAATCCGGCGTCAGTTCAGCCCCGAGACTTTGAAAGGGCATGTAGAAGCAACTCATGATCGGCACCAGCAGCGCCATCGTCCCCACCATGTACCAAAAATATTGCACTTCCGACCAACCGGGTTGAACCATGAACATCATCGGCAGGAAACATCCCGCCGCCACGGAACCGACAAGAATGAACGGACGCCGCCGACCAAAACGCGTGCGCGTGTTATCGGACCACCAACCGAAAACAGAATCCCACACGGCTTCAAAAAGAAGTTTTATCAGCAATGCGCGCGCGATCCATTTTGGCGAGACGCCGAGGTGAATATTAAAAACAAGAAACGCCAGACTCGCATAAAGCCAATGCCCCCACATGTCGTGAATGGTACCAAGGCCGTAGCCAAATTTTTGGATGCCCGGGATGCGGTCGCTTAGGATGGGTTCCGCATTGGGCGCGGCTTCAGGAGATGATGCCTTCAAGAGTGGTGGGGGATGGGGGTGAACAGCGCAGAAAGAATGCTGGCGGACTATCAGTACGTATCAACCAAAGAACGATAAGCGAGAGCCCGCTTCAGCCGTGCGAGAGTTTGGGGTCGGGTAAAATCCAACGTGACCGTCTTTGCTTCGCCCGGAAAAAGCTCGAAGTAATTATCGTTCGCCCGATGCGCGATCCCAGTCAGATCGAACGCAAATCGATGCTGAAACACTGCGGAGGTGAACGTCACGGTCGCCACCTTCGGGCCAATCACGGTGAACGCCACCTTCGTCCGGGCCCGTGCCTTCGGGAGCGCAATGAACCGCGGCGGCGTCAGAAACACCGAATCCTGACTCACGCGCTGACCACCGATCTCGAGCGCAATCCGCAGGAAAACACTGTCGCGATGGTGGAGTGCGAGCAGCTTGGTGAGATCGAGCGTTTTTTGTTTCACGCTTTCACCGTAACGCAACGGCACCTGCTTCGTGCCACTCAACAAGACCCGGCCGTCCACGTGAAAAAGATCCCAGCGCAACACGCCACGCGCAGCTTTGGGGGCATCGTAAACCGTGTACAAATGCACCGCGCTCACGGACGAACGCCGGTAATTGCCGATGATCGTGGATTCGTCACCGGGCACATGCGCACTGACCAGCGCGGGAGCAAAAAACCGCCGCGCCAAATGATGCAGCGCCCGCCAGCGACCAGTAAACTCGATCGAGCTCCACGACGCGACCGGCCAGCAATCATTCAACTGCCAATACAGCGCACCCATGCAGTGCGGCATCAGCCGGCGGTAATGCTCCACGCCGATCTGCATGCAATAGGCCTGATTCAACTGCGAAAGATAAATCAGATCGTCCTGCGATTTTGGAAAAAGGTAACGCCGGGTAACGTAATCAAGAATGATCTGATTGCCGGCGCGGTTTTTCTGGTGGCTCTTCATCATCGCCCCAAAAACATTGCCGTCCTCGGGCTTACAAAACGTCGCCTGCGTCTCCGGTGAACTGTAACTTTGCATGCCGAACTCAGAGCAAAAACGGAAACGCCATTTCTCGTAATCCTTCACCGGATGGCGACTGTGCCAGACATCCCAAAAATGGGTGTCACCGCGCTTCTCACCTGCGGCGAGTGTGCTGTCGCCATCGTTGCGGAAAGGCGACGAAGGCCAGTAATCGGTCACCGCATCGTGCCGCGCCACGACCGTCGGCAGCACGCGGTGAAACAGCGCATCATAGTTGCGCCGCAAAGCCGGCTGCTTCAGCAAATCAAGATTGAGCGATTCGATTTCATTGTTGCCGCACCACAGCGCGAGGCTGGCGCGGTGCCGGAGCCGACGCACTTGCTGCTCGGCCTCGATTTGCACACTGCGCAAAAACGCCGCATCGCCCGGATAGAGCGCACAGGCGAACATGAAATCCTGCCACACCAGCAAGCCGAGCTCGTCACACAGATCGTAGAACGCCTCGCTCTCGTAGATTCCGCCGCCCCAGACGCGGATCATATTCATGTGCGCCTCGGCCGCACTGCGCAAATCACGCGCGTAGTGCTCACGGTTCAGACCGGCGACAAAACTGTGCGCAGGAATCCAATTCGCCCCCTTTGCAAAAATCGCGCGCCCATTCACCACAAACTGAAACGTTTCGCCGGCCTCATCCTTATGCCGGTCGAGCGCGATGGTCCGCAGTCCGACGCGCCCCACCCAACTCCCCATGCGACTGCCATCCGCGTGAAAGATTTCAACATGAAGCGCGTAAAGCGGCTGCGCGCCGTGCCCGTTGGGCCACCACAATTGCGGGTGCTCGACGCGGATCTTCGTCCCCGTACCTTCTGAGACCACGATGCCGTTCAACGTCAGCCGGTGATAGCACGCAATGCCGGCCTCGCGGTGCGCAAGTTCCGGTGCCACGCGAATAGTCACGCTGCCATCCGCATCGTGGAGCTGGGAAATGCGCACGCTCTCCACCCGGTTGCGACTCCACGCTTCGAGCCGGATATCGCGCCAGATCCCGGCGGTGACAAAGCGCGGACCCCAATCCCAACCAAATTGACAAGGCTCCTTGCGAATTACCTGCGAGCGTCCGACCGGGTCATTAAATTCACGCGGCTGGTGGCCGAGGCGGTGCGTGCGGATGTATTTCATCGCGCTGCCGAACCGAATGACGAGTTCGTTTTCGCCGGACTTCAGCCAGGATTTTATATCCCAGCGATAACCGACAAACATATTTTCGGTGCGGGCGATTTCGCGGCCGTTGACCGTGACGGTCGCGACCGTATCGAGGCCGTCCGCCACCAAGTCGACCCGCTCTTCCGCCCTCAACTCGGCCGGCACGGTGAAGCTCGTGCGGTATTCCCAGTCGTGGTCCTCGATCCACTGCAGCCCCAGCTCATTCGCACCCCAGAAGGGATCCGGGATTTCTTTGGCCCGCAGCAGATCCGTATGAACACAGCCCGGCACCACGGCCGGCAGCCAAGCAGTGTTTTTCGTGGCGTCACGAAACTGCCAGTCTGCGGGCGCGAGCGGGAAGGAACGCATGGAGCCAACCGGTCGAAACCGGTTATTTCTTCAGCGGATTATCGAGCACGAACCGGACAATCTCCTCGGCGTTGCCGAAGCATACCGCAGAAACCGTGTCGGCTGCGCCATAATAAATCGCGAGTCGGCCCGTGGCGCTGTCGCAGAGACAGCCAACGGGGAAACACACACCGGGCACGAAACCGGAAAGCTCATACGGCGCTTCGGGGCAGAGCAAAGCCTGCTTGGCCGATGCGATGACTTTCCACGGTTGTTCGAGGTCGAGCACCATCGCGCTGATCGAATAAACGAAGCCGTTGCACGTGCCAGTAACCGCGTGATAAATGAGCAGCCAACCTTCGCTCGTCTCGATGGGTGACGGGCCCGCGCCGATCTTTGTCCCTTGGAACCACGGCCAGCCTTTGCCCAACACGTGGCGATGCTTGCCCCAGTAAATCATGTCCGGGCTCTCGCTGGTGAAGATGTCACCGAACGGCGTGTGGCCGGTGTCGGATGGACGGCTGAACATGAGGTATTTGCCATTCACCTTGCGCGGGAAGAGCACGCCGTTGCGATTGTACGGGAGGAATGCGTTTTCGATCTGCTCGAAATTCACGAAGTCCGTGGTCTTCGCGATGCCGATGGTCGGACCGTGATAGCCATTGCACCACGTGATGTAGTGCACGCCATCGATCAACGTGACGCGCGGATCGTAAGCATACTCGTGCTTGATGACGTCCGGGTCGCCCTTGAAATCGATGGGCTTGGGCTCGAAGGTGAACTTCAAACCGTCCGCGCTGCGACCGACGTGGAGATGCGGCACGCGATCCATGCCCTCGGTGCGGAACACGCCGATGAAACCACCCTGCCATGGCTCAACGGCACTGTTGTAGATGCCGGTGACATGCGGGAGCGGGCGGCGGCCGATGACGGGATTGGCATCATAACGCCAGAGCAAGTCTGAGT
>JANYFP010000350.1 GCA_025362555.1 Verrucomicrobiota bacterium | reverse complement strand
ACCGTTGCGATTTTTGAAGCGGCTGACGGCAAACAATGGATGGGACATGCTTAGGTTGCCGCGTCAACTGGGCAACCTAGCTTCTCGTTTTTCCTCTACAGAGGAGAAAAATGGCGGAGAGGGAGGGATTCGAACCCCCGGTAACCTTGCGGCTACACGTGCTTTCCAAGCACGCGCATTCGACCACTCTGCCACCTCTCCGTGACTGGGTAAGGGGTGAGTTAAGGTAAATCCCGCGCCCTCGGTCAACGGAAATTCCTCGGACCGGTGCGTTCTCCTACTATGCCTCACTTTGTAAACAAAACCTCCTTGCATGGCGAAAGTCGGATGGTAGCTTGAAATTGAAAACTTTTTAAATGGTCACCGCTAATTCCGAGCTAGCCTATAACAGCAAAATTGAGGGCGACGTCGTGGTCACCCGGGCCGACGCCGCTATCAATTGGGTGCGCAACAACTCGATGTGGCCCATGCCCATGGGGCTCGCCTGCTGCGCCATCGAGTTGATGGCCACGGCGTCGAGCCGTTTCGACATCTCCCGCTTCGGCGCCGAGGTCATGCGCTTCTCCCCGCGGCAGTCGGACTGCATGATCGTGGCCGGCACCGTTACTTATAAGATGGCGACTGCCGTCCGCCGAATTTACGACCAAATGGCCGAGCCCAAGTGGGTCATCGCCATGGGTGCCTGCGCTTCCTCGGGCGGGATGTACCGCAGCTACGCCACCCTGCAAGGCGTGGACCGCATTATTCCAGTCGATGTTTATGTCAGCGGCTGCCCGCCGCGTCCCGAAGCTTTGCTCGATGCTCTCATGAAGTTACAGGCGAAGGTCAAACGCGAGCCGTCGGCCTCAAAGCTGCTTCGCGCTTAACACCACTTTTGCCGCGCATGACCATCACCGACGTCGATCTCCCGACAGCCGTCAGCCAGAAATTTCCCTCGGCCACGCCCCGTGCGAGCTTGGATTGCCCGGCCTTCAATGTGCCCGCCGCCGAAGTGCTCGCGGTGCTGGAGTTTTTGCGCGATGCGCAGGGCTACGATTTCCTGATGGACCTGACCGCCGTCGACTGGAGCGCCGAGAAATCCCCGCGCTTCACCGTCGTGTGGCACCTCTATTCCAGTACGAAACACAACTACGTCCGTCTCGCCGCCGATTGTGCGAATGACGCCGAGCCTGAAATGCCCACCACCACGGGTCTGTGGGCGGGCGCCGACTGGCATGAGCGCGAAGCGTTCGACATGTTTGGGATCAAGTTCGCGAAACATCCGGATCTGCGCCGCATTTTGATGTGGGACGGTTATCCCTATCACCCGCTGCGAAAGGAATTCCCGCTCGCCGGCCTTCCGGCGGATTTCCACGATCCTGAAATTACGGCCGAAACCAAGACCGGTCTGATTTCCGCTCCAATGGCTGGTGGTCCGTTTGTGGCCACGCCGGGTGAACCAATGAGCGAGGCCGAGCCACGCGCCAAGGACGAAGCCTGGAACGAGCAGAACGAAAAACCTGAATAACCGCGATGGCCACCGATTTTTCATTTCCCGATGCCGCCGCGAAGGCCGCCAACATGCCGAAGGACTTCGAGTCTGAGAAAATGTCTCTCTCGATGGGGCCGTCCCACCCGTCAACGCACGGCGTGTTGCGCATCCAATTCGAACTCGACGGCGAAGTTGTGACCAAGGCTGATCCTGTGCTCGGTTACCTGCACCGCGGTGACGAAAAAATTGCGGAAAACATGACTTACAATCAGTTCGTGCCGTACACGGACCGGTTGGATTATCTCGCCCCGCTCGCGAACAACATGGCTTACGCTATCGCGGTCGAGCGCCTCGCGAATTTGCAAGTGCCACCGCGTTGCCAGGCGATCCGCGTCCTCACGGCGGAAATGGCGCGCGTCTCCGCCCACTTGATGGGCCTCGGCGCCTTTGGTATCGATGTCGGTGCGTGGTCGGTGTTCATGTACTGCTTCGAGGAGCGCGAAAAACTCTACACGTTGTTCGAAGAATTGACCGGCGCGCGTTTCACCACGAGCTACACACGCATCGGCGGACTTTCCCGCGATGTCCCCGAGGGCTGGACGAAGAAAGTCGAAGCATTTTGCGACCAGTTCCTGCCGATCCTCGACGAGATCCTCGGCATGCTCACGCGCAATAAGATCTTCCTGGATCGCACGGTGGACGTTGGAATTATTTCCCGCGCCGATGCGATTTCCTACGGTCTGACCGGACCGAATCTCCGTGGCTCCGGCGTCGCGACCGATCTCCGCAAGGATCGCCCGTACAGCGGCTATGAGCAGTACGAATTCGATGTGCCGGTTGGCTCGAAGGGCGACTGTTACGATCGTTATCTTTGCCGCGGCGAAGAGATGAAGCAGTCCGTTCGTATCATCCGCCAAGTCATCAAAACTTTTCCGGGTGGCGATTGGTACGCGAAAGATGCGCGCAAGATTTTTGCTCCGCCGAAGGAAAAAATTCTGACGTCGATGGAGGAGTTGATTAACAACTTCATGATCGTCACCGAAGGCCCGCAGATGCCCGCCGGCGAAGTCTATTTCGAGGCGGAGAACCCGAAGGGCGTGCTCGGATTTTATATTGTCAGCAAGGGCGGCGGCGTGCCGTGGCGCCTGAAGATCCGCAGCCCCTCGTTCTGCAATCTCTCGATTCTCCCCAAACTCTGCGTCGGTAACATGGTGTCCGATGTGGTTTCAATTCTTGGCTCGCTCGACTTCGTCATGGGCGAGTGCGACCGCTGATAATTTTTGCCCACGAAACACACGAAAAAACACGAAATGAATTCTCCGAACAATTCAGCTGATTTCTTTGGTGTCCTTTCGTGTGCTTCGTGGGCTAATCCTCTGCATTTTTCCGTTTGATGAATCTCAAACCCGAAACATTTAAACAGATCGACGAGGTCATCACCCATTATCCGGTGAAGCGCAGCGCGACGCTGCCCTTGCTGCATTTGATCCAGGAGGATGCGGG